>VEPM01000014.1 GCA_012026795.1 Candidatus Methanoperedens sp. | reverse complement strand
TCTATCTACTGTGTAAACTTTCGTATCAACAGGATTGTCGACCATCGCTAATGTGGTACCAACATGACCTTTTTGACCGCCTGGTTTCTTACTACTCTTTATTCGTTGACTTTTCGGATTATGTCTCACAGGAGTTGAATTATCTGTTGAAGGTGGTTTACTGCTATTTCGGCTATTTTTGTTTAGCCTCTCCTCCAAATATTTGACACGTTCTTCAAGCTCACTTATTCTAATAGCTTGCTGATCTATGATTTTTTGGTTTTCAGCAATAATTGTGTTTACCAGAGTGATTACTGCTTCAGGACCTGCTTCATAGACAGCCAAAATTTCTTCACGTTTAATATTCATTTTCACCATCGGATCAACATATTAACTTAATATTCCTGTCATAATGTCATAATATATTGGTTTTTCGGATAATTATTTTCAATGTTGCTGTTTTAGAGAAAATTTGCCAGTATTGTCTGGCTTAACCGGAAAAAGGGGGTCTGAATAGTTACAATTATTGATTCAATATCCGCGCCACTTGCAGGCGTAAGTATCATTTCTAAGATGAATTTTGGCTATTCAATAGCTACGATCTCCTCTTCAACACCAGCGACCATATCGACTATATGGATCGCGATCCTGGTATTTGTGGTTTTGCCGCTTCCGGTCATTATGTATCTTCTATTCCGCCGTACCCCCATAGCAAAATATGAAACATGGGGTTGTGGACAGCCTGTTTCAACAGGAAGAAATGAATATACTGCAACTGCATTTTCAAAGCCGATACGCATGTGGTTAGGAGGCATCTTCAGACCCCACAGGGAGATACAGACAACGTATTCGGATTCACCCTTCTTTAAGGAGAAAGAGATCTTTGAATCCGATATAGAGCCAATATTTGAGAAGTATCTTTTTAATCCGGTGACCTGGGTAGTAGTAACATTATCAAGATTTATGAGGATAATACAGACCGGATATATCCAGACTTACCTGCTATACATACTTATCACGCTTGTAATTGCATTGATATATGTGGGTAGCGGCGGATGAAATCCGGATAAGCTTATTATCGCCATCCTGCAAACTCAAAAAATTATTCATTAAATTAATATACTTGCATAACCTGTGGAAAAATGGATAGGTGTGTTATAATCAAAAACGAGTTTCTTGATCTGGGATATGAAATATGGATGCGGTTACTGCAAAAGGCAGATAAACCTCATGACCAGCCCGGCGAGGAAACTGAAATCCAGGAATCATCCGAGACATCCATTTTGCCGGAACATTAATATTCAAATTCCATGCCGTCATAACCAAGAGGCCACTCTTTTATTGATTCATCATGAGGCTGGAATTTATGGCTTATATGAGTCAGTATCACATTTTTTGCATTCAATTCCTTTGCAAGTTCCATTGCTTCTTTTGAATTCATGTGTTTGGCAATAATTGCCCGCGGTGGGATTATAGCATCCGCTATCAGAAGGTCAGGTTCGAACATTGCAGAAAGTGTTTTTTCCGGGATGTTTTTTGAAGTATCGCCTGTTATAACGACTTTTTTGCTGCCGTCTGTTATTAATACTGCTGCCGATTCTTCAAGGGGCGGATGTGTAACTTCAAGAAGCGTAAAATTAAGGCCGATAAGTGAAAAAGGCTCATAAAAAATTATATCATGTCTCACAGGTTTCATGAAATAGAGGTAGTTCAATATATAATCCATCGTATTCTTCAGGCCATATACATTAACTCCATTCTGGATACGATGAAAATCCCCAAAACCGGCATAATGGTCATAATGGGCATGAGTCCAGATTACCCCGTCAATATGGCTTATGCCTTTTTTCAAAAGCTGCCACCGCAAATCAGGGCTGGTATCAATAAGTACTTTGCCGATTTCCGATTCAATGAGAACTGAGAAACGAAGCCTCCTGCTTTTGCCGCCCGCTAATGCGTCAAGACAGGTCGGGCAGGAACATCCTATTTTTGGTGTCCCTATGGCATCACCAGTTCCAAGGAGTGTTATTTTCATACACTTTCATCAAGCTTTTTCAGGTGTGTCCGTTTATTGAACTCGGCAACCCCACGAATCAAATCCTGCTGTGTCAGGACTGTTCTTTCGGTAATAAGACCATTAAGTACAGCTTCCCGTGCTATGAGACGAAGGTCTGAACCAGAGTATCCGTCTGAAATTTTTGCAATTTCCTCGGTATCAAAGGTGCCTTCGATGTTCCTCAAAATAAGGTCGAGTATTTTTTTCCTCATGTCCTTATCAGGCAGCGAGAACTCAACAATCTCATCAAACCGCCTCCATGCAGCATGGTCAAGTATGTTGGGATGGTTTGTGGCTCCGATGACCAGGACACCATGTTCAACAAGACTTATCTCGTCAATGGCCTTAAGAAGGGTATTTACTGCCCTTTTCAACGCTGCATGTTCATCTGTTGCCCTTGCTTTTGCCACGAAATCGAATTCATCGATAAAGAGGATGCATGGGCTCAGGCGCTTTGCAAGTTCAAAGACCCGGTCTATGTTCTTTGCGGTCTCTCCAAGATACTGGTCGGCAATTTGTGAGAGTTTTACTTCCACTATGGGGATCTTAAGCTGTCCTGAAATAGCCCTGGCAACTGAGGTCTTTCCTGTTCCCGGCGGGCCAACGAACAATAATTTCCCGATTTCCCGAAGACCTATCCGCTTCAGGTAATCACGATATTGTATCGCTTTAGTCATTTTTTCGATCTCATCTTCCTGTGCCCTGGTAAGGACAAGGTCAGAAATATTCTGCTGGATATCTTCCGGCGCTACGATATGGGCAAGTTTAAGCATATCCTCCGAACCTTTTTCAGATTCGATATTCTTGATAAGGGAGTTTATCCATTCCCTGCCGCTTTCTTTTGGCAGGATCGAGGCTTTTGCTTTCTTATAACTCACAGGGAGTGAATCATAATTCTCAAAGAAAGAAGCAAGAACCGGATTTTTATTTATGTTCTCAACCGCTTCAGGATGTTTTGTCACCCACTTTACGGCAAGATCAAAGATGTTGAGTTTGATCTGGGAACCGAAATCTTCAAATTCAAGGAAAGGTAGTAATTTAGTACTATTTTTTACGTTTTCAATCCCGTAAATGGATTTTATGTCCCCTTCAGTGACATATATGGGACGCTTTACGGTTTTTTCTTTCTCATCCCAGTAGTGTTTCCTTATTTTATGGGGAAGGTCATCTACGGTAAGCTTATCTGACTGATTATACAGATGTGCTGTCAATACCAGTTCTGTTATTAAAAATTTCTCATCTGTCATATTTAAACTTCATTGTTACGTCCTGAAATAAGATATAGTTTACTCAAATATCCAATAATTCAATAATTTTTTCCGGATTCCCATGCTCTTATCCCCGTAAGTAATAAATACCTTAATGCAATTGTTTGAGGCATTCATCACGATTGATTGTTAAATAATTAAAAATATATATAGTATATTATTCTTGGAGAAAGGAAATGAAGGAAATTCGAATACATGGTCGCGGTGGACAGGGTTCTGTGACCGCAGCAGAACTACTGGCCGTTGCCGCATTTGAGGACGGGAAATACAGCCAGGCCTTTCCTGCGTTTGGCGTTGAAAGGAGAGGCGCCCCGGTAACTGCATTTGTGCGTATTGATGACAGACCCATACGATTACGGAGCCAGATATATGAACCTGATTATGTAGTTGTACAGGATGCGACGCTCGTTGATGTAGTAAATATCGCTGCAGGCGCCAGACCTGATGGATTTATCTTAATAAACACGGAAAAAAGCCCGGGTTCTTTTAATTTTAATACAAAAGCGATTGTCAAAACCCTGGATGCCACAAAACTTGCAATGGACATCATAGGAAAACCCATCGTTAATACGATCCTTGCAGGCGCTTTTGCGGGCGTCTCCGGTCTTATCAATCCTGAATCCATTAAAAATGCCGTTATGGAAAGATTCCCTGGGAAAGTCGGTGAGAAAAATTGCCTGGCAATACAAACTGCGTATGATCTTATGGAGGCCCAGCGATGAAACTTATTATCAAGACAGTGACAAAACCAGGAAGCACGCGAGCTAATAAGACCGGAGCATGGCGTTCATTTATGCCTGTTTTTGATCATAAGCTGTGCAGTAAATGCGGGATTTGCGGGATCTATTGCCCTGAAGGAGTTGTCAATAAATTGGAAAATGGTTATTTTGAGCCTGATTATGAATATTGTAAAGGATGCGGCGTCTGTGCTAACGAGTGCCCGAAGAAAGCCATCATAATGGTGCTGGAGGGAAAATGAGAAAAAATATGGTAGTTGTAGAAGGTTCGTATGCTGTGGCTCATGCGGTCAAGGTATGCAGGCCAAATGTAATTTCAGCATATCCGATCACCCCGCAGACGCATATTGTCGAAGACCTGGCGCAATTTACTGCCGATGGTGAGATGAATTGTGAATATATGAACGTGGAATCGGAATTCTCAGCCATTTCAGCATTAATAGGAGCAAGCGCAGCAGGAGCAAGGACATATTCATCGACCACTTCGCAGGGGCTGGCGCTTATGCATGAAGCATTGTTCAATGCCTCAGGAATGAGATTACCCATTGTCATGACTGTTGTGAACCGTGCGCTTTCTGCGCCCATCAATATATGGAATGACCAGCAGGACTCCATCTCACAGAGAGATACGGGCTGGATACAGCTTTATGCTGAGGACGTACAGGAATCAGCAGACATGACCCCGCAGATTTACAAGCTTGCTGAGGACGAAGATGTTTTGCTTCCGGCAATGGCCTGTATGGACGGGTTTATTCTTTCCCATGTATATGAACCTGTGATATTACTTGAACAGAGCCTGACTGATGATTTCCTTCCTGCTTATGATCCCGAGTTTGTTCTTGACACAAAAAACCCGATGTCCTTCGGCGCTTTTGCTGATCCGGGCACTTACACGGAATTTCGGTACAAACAGGAAAAAGCAATGGGTATAGCCTTAGAGAAAATAGAAAAGATCGCAAATGAATTCAAAGATATCTATGGAAGGTATTACGGCGGTCTTATAGATGGTTATGTTCTTGATGACGCTGAAATAGTCATTATGGCAATGGGTTCGATCATTGGAACTGTAAAAGATACAATTGACGAACTTAGACTGGAAGGAGAAAGTGTCGGACTTCTCAAGATCCGGTCTTTCAGGCCATTCCCGGCAGATGCCATAAGGAAAGCACTGAAGAACGCAAAGGTCGTCATAACCCTTGATAAGAATATTTCTATCGGGAAGAATGAAGGGGCGCTTTGCACTGAAGTCAAGGCCTGTCTCCATAATACGGACAATAGAGTGCCGGTTATCGGTTTCATGCTTGGTCACGGGGGGCGCGATATTCCAATAAGTATGATCAAGAAAATTATCAATAAGGCAAAATTAGTTGAAAAAGGTATATTTATAGAAAGCGAATTTGCTGACCTCAGGGAGGACCTGGCATGAGCCTGTTAAAACCCGGTCATCGCGGATGCGCAGGTTGCGGAGATGCTTTTGCAGGAAAATTCGTTCTTGATGCGCTTGGTGAGGATGTTGTAGTTGTCAGCCCGACAGGATGCCTTGAAGTGTTTACCACCCCATATCCCGAATCAGCATGGGGCGTACCATGGATACATTCACTTTTTGAGAATGCGGCAGCAGTTGCTTCAGGTGTTGAAACAGCGATGAAAGCTCTTGGTAAAAAGAACAACACAAAAATAGTGATAATAGGAGGAGATGGCGCCACTTTTGATATTGGCTTACAGGCAATATCGGGTGCATTTGAGCGCGGGCACGATATAACATATATTTGTGTTGATAATGAGGCTTATATGAATACAGGTATCCAGCGCAGCGGCGCCACACCATTATATGCAAGCACAACTACAAGCCCGCACGGTAAGGTCTCGATCGGGAACCCACAGCATAAAAAGAATATGCCTGCAATAATTGCAGCCCACGGATCGCCTTATGTGGCAACAGCTTCGATCGGGTATGCGCCCGATATGATTAAAAAAGTGAAAAAGGCAGCCCAGGTAAAAGGCCCCACTTATGTCCATGTTCATGCGCCCTGCTGCACAGGCTGGAAATTTGACAGCTCAAAGACCATAGAGATAGGCAGGCTGGCAGTTGAGACCGCAATGTGGCCGCTATATGAAATGGAAAACGGCGAGATCACAAACGTCAGGAAGATCAAGAACAGGAAACCTGTGGAAGAATACCTGAAAGTCCAGGGACGCTTCAAACATCTTTTCACTATGGAAGGCAGGAATGAGGATATCAAGAAGATACAGGCGATAGCTGACTGGAATGCGAAACACTTCAGGTTGGAGTAAAGGGTTATTTAATTTTTGAAAAGCTTCCATTACGTAGCTCTATTCAGTACAGGAGCAAATTCTAAGCGAATCGAACGCTCCAGCAATGAAAATTCATGCTCCTGAAGGCCGGGTTGGAAAAGGGCACCTGTCTCATTGTAGTTCGTGGCAAAGCAACCTCCCTGGAAATCTCCGGCTATGCCCAGAGCTTCACAAGCCGAGCGCAGCTTTATGCAATTTATCAGTTCAAACCGGTTGCTGATGTTGGTTAATCCGTATTCTACATCACCTAGCTTTGCAAGGAGCTGCCTGTTATTTAAGGACAGGACCTTTGAACAGGATGATATCTCTCCGTCGACAGATATAGATATGCTGTTGCGGCCCGCCCTGCAGCCGAAGAAGCTTGAGCCTTTATCTTCTGCATCTAACTCTGCAATACGAAGATCCCCACGACGTTCTTCCCTGTACCACTTAGCGATTTTTCTCATCTCCCGGCCGTAAGTTTCCCTCTCTTTCTCAGACCACTCCACACCTGTAGCATGACCGATCATAAATTGGTTTACGCCCATACTGTAAAGCCCCAGGATATCTTCAAAAAGACTGGCGACATTATCGGGCATAACGGTCATCTTTGTCCCTATCCAGGGTTGGGTTCTCTTCAATATTCTCATACTCTTCATAACCCGTGAGAAGGTGCCCCTGCCTTTTTTATCCACCCGATGGCGATCATGCGTAGACTCGCATCCATCAATGCTAAGAAGCACATTTATTTTATGCTCATCAAGGTATTCTGCCATGGATTCATTCAGCAAGATTCCGTTGCTCGTCATATTGAAATCAACAGATTTTCCTGTGAGTCTGGCTTTTTCCTCTGCATACTCTGTGACGAATTGGACCATGGGAAAATTCAGAAGGGGCTCCCCTCCAAAATGAGTTATGCTTAACTTATTCTCATTCTGCGAATAATCGAAGAGAAGATCGATAGCATATCGGGCTACTTTTTCAGTCATCTTCTTGTGCCTGATCATTTCATTTTCAAAACAATAAGAGCATTTCAGATTGCATCCTTCAGTTAAGATCAGCTCCATGCAGGCCACAGGAGGGAAAAACTTGGCATTCAATTGTGCTACGATTTGATAAATAAGGTGCTGTACTTCGCCTGATGGTAAATTAAGCTCCATTTCCAGGCGCTTGCAAAGTTGAGAAAGATTAACAGGCTCTGATAAGAGAGCTGTGCTAATCTCCTCGACTAAATTGTCCTGCATTCTTTCTTGCTATTCGGGGTCTTATTCCAATACTACCCTGGTGAAGCCGCCCCCGCATCTGAATACGGTTGTGCACTCAAATGGGTCCTGGTCACAAGAGTAAGAGCCCCTAAAACCACATCTGAAGCAACCTCTTGCCATAGCCCGGGACTCAGGTGATCCGGCAATCAGTGCCTCCCCCATCTTTTTCGCAACTGCATCTGTTATATTCTGGATATCTTCCGGTGTCATCTCTACCATATCTTTACCTCCTAATTATTTTGTTATTAACCTGAGACTCAGAGTTGCAGATTACTGATGTAATTATTAACCCCATATCATCAGTTATAACCACTTTCCCGCTAATTGAACATTGTTTTTAGGTATATATAATCTTTCCGGCAGTTATTCATGATCATATAAATAAAGTGTCAACAGGTTTTGATTAATATTAAGACTGTGATCTAACAATAACTCCCACAAATCTGCTTCATCGATCAAAACCTATTTAAATCATAATTAATAAAAGTAAATATGTCTGTTTTAACAGATATAAAATGGGAGGTTAGTTATGAGAGAGGAAGAAAAATTTTCAAGGGCGTTTGAATTAGAGAAAAAATGGCATGGATTTCCATGGCCGCTTGACGGGGACCCTGTGGATATCCTGTGGAAAGATGGATTAATCGAAATAGAAGCGTTCAGGGAACTGGCAAGACTTCAACTTGATGTGCATATCCAGCAATTGAAAGGACGTCTTGAAATCGCCGAGAAAGTACAGGAAATGTTGAAGTAAATTCACATTTGCCTATAATATAAACAAATAATGTGAAAAATAACACTACAGAGGGCTGTGAGGTTCTACTTGTCGGTTATGAGGACGAGGAGAACCTTGGTCTTCGTTCAATTGCTGCCTACCTGACTGAGAATGGTGTTCGGGCAAAGATCGAACCGTATAATAATTCACACAACAAAATCTTAGAACGTATTCTTGTTGAGAAGCCAAGACTCGTGGGTTTCTCATTGATATTTCAAAGAATGCTCTTTAATTTTGCAGACCTGGTCGCATATCTTCGAAAAAATGGGATCACAGCTCACTTTACAATAGGCGGGCATTTTCCCACCCTGGAATACAGGATAACTTTAGAATCAATACCAGGGCTTGATACGGTCGTGCGTCATGAGGGTGAGTTGACACTGCTGGAATTGTTCCATAACATTGACAGCCCGGATCATTGGAACACTATAAGAGGTCTTGCATATCGCAATAATGGGGAAATAGTGGTAACCCCTCCACGTCCCCTGATCTCTGACCTTGATTCGCTTCCTTTCCCGATAAGAAATAAAGAAATGGCTACTTACAGGGGACTGGGAATTCACTCATTACTTGCAAGCCGCGGGTGCCAATATAACTGTAGTTTTTGCAGTGTCCAACAGTTTTATCGCGGTGCCCCGGGTCGGAAAAGGCGTTCACGCTCACCTTCCGGCGTAGTCAGAGAGATGGAGAAGCTTTACTCCGAAAACGGAACCCGCATCTTTCTCTTCAAAGATGATGACCTGGGTTTAAGAAATACCGGACAAAGGCAATGGGTAGAAGAGTTTATAGGGGAACTGAAGAGGAAAAATTTGTCCGATAAAATTGCATGGCGTATCTCATGCAGGGTTGATGAAGTCGATGCCGAAATGATGAACAAATTGAGAGAAAACGGCCTGGCATTTCTCTACCTGGGAATCGAATCCGGCAGCTCACATGGGCTCAAGACATTTAACAAAGGTTATTCGGTTGACCGGATTCGTCCTGCACTAAATATACTCCAGGAACTGGGAATAAAATTCGAATATGGTTTTATGATACTTGATCCCGACAGCACCATAGAGTCTATAAAAGAAAATATTACTTTCCTTGGCGACCTATCCAGAGACGGAAGGGCAGTGGTACATTTCACAAAGATGTTCCCTTATATTGGAACAACGATTTCCCACCGGTTAAAAACTGAAGGAAGGCTAAAGGGATCGATAGCCTCGCCTGATTATGATTTCAATGATCGCCGGCTGCATTTGTTAGAATATTTCTTTTTTAAATTTGCCTTCGATTCGTATTTGATGGGGAACGGATTGGCTAACCAACTGGCAATGGCCAAGTTTGATACCATAATACTTGACAGGTTCTTTTCCGATGAATTTGACACCCGGACTTATTCGATGGCAGTAAGCGAACTTATTCTCCAGAGCAACGATTCGGTTCTGCGTACGATGAACCGTGCAGTCGATTTTATGGAGAATCGCAGTTACGGGGAAATCATTTCTGATTGGTATGACCTTGAAATTATTGTGCATGATAGTAAAATCATAGAACAGAATATCACTGAAGCCCTGAAAAGATTAACGATCAATAACCGAAAGGTTTATACATGATGATGATTTATTCAATAACGGAAATATGGTTGTGGGATAATTATAAAAAATTCAGTAGTTTCCCTTGACTGTGAAATTTCCTTTCTAAATAGGTGGGGCCGATCAGGGAGATTTAGCTAAACTTGATTTAGATATATTTCAGGAGTATTTAGGGAGAGGAAAATATGAGGAAAAATAAGTTAGGTGGGACTCAATCCAACAAGAAATACAATATGAAAAATCCGGACGTAATTATGTTTGCTCCGAAACAACTACGGTCGATCAGGTAAGGGGGATGAATTAATGGACATAGAAATTCCAAAGCCTCCAGCTGAAGAGCTGTCGGGTAATCGTGCACCACCACGCAAGAAAGCAAAAAAGGGATTACAGGCATCATCAGAAAAAAAAACAGCTTTAATAATAAATGACGACAATGATATTGATTTTGGAGATGATCAGAGTGTGCCCACATTTACGTCGGCATTTAAGGATATGGGGTATGATGTTAAACTGGAGAAAGCAAGTGAAACTGTATATACAACATGGAATAAATATGATATTGTAGTATGGAGCTGCGGGGATGATTATTCTGCCGTAAATACCATTAAATACAGACAGATGCTTGTAGAATACGTAGAGATGGGAAGGCATCTTCTACTTGAAAGTGGGAATGTTGCGGCATGGGCAAAAGAATTTGGAGGAGAGATATTCCCGAACCGCATGTTCCGTAAAAAAGTGTTGCATGTAACAGGAGACTGGGTCTATCATGATGTTGGGGATTTGAAATTAAAAACAAATCATCCTATTGCCACCACACCAAATGCACTTCCCAAAACTATTGGTTTTACCCCTACAAATCCGGGAGATAACTCAGGAGATGCCAACGCAGTCAGGATTTTACCAGATGCTACAGGCGTATATAGTTGGTCTTCTGTTTCCTATGAAAATATGCTTTTAAATGATAGTATAACAGAAAAATCATACGGGCTTGTAGCATATGAATCCAGGGAAGGAAATGGCGGTCGGATAGTATATTTTGCCTTTGATATAGATGACATTGAAGATGCTGACATACAGCAGAAATTAATAGAAAACTCGGTAAATTGGCTTAAATCATAGGAGGGAGAAGAAATGTCAAAAATAAGTAAAGAAGGAAAATCAAAAATAAGTAAAGAAGAAAAATCAAAAATAAGTGGAGAAGGAAAGCATCAACGGTTATGTTCAATACCTAAGGTGCCTGAACCTGTTTTGCCAGCGGACATCGATTCCACCCGCGCCCGACTGATAATGATTCTGCGCAATAAGTGGGTGAATGGAACGAAGCTGCTCTATTGCTTTCTCAACCAGCCGCGCAATTTTGCCGGAAGAGAGGATCAGAAGAGGGTTGTGCGTGATGGGTTCAATGTGTGGAAGAACGTGGGTATAGGGGTGAAGTTCGAAGAGGTCTCAAACCCTGATGATGCTAAGATCCGCATCGGCTTCTTGCGTGACGGTCGAACATGGTCATTCATCGGCCGTGAAATCCTAAATGATCATGAGGACGAGAGGACGATGAACTTCGGTTGGGATTTAATTTTGGAAGATCCCAGGGGGGTCGATACGGCGACGCACGAGATCGGCCACACTCTGGGATTCCCACACGAGCACCAGAACCCCTATGCCGGCATAGAATGGAATGAGGATGCGGTTTATGAGGAGATGCGCAGGACTCAGAATCCCCCCTGGACTAAGGATGAGACCGATACGAACATCTTAGACAAGATCTCACCAGATGAAGTGCAAGGATCGAATTGGGATCCTAACTCCATCATGCATTACCCCTTTGGAGCCGGCATGATCAATAAACCTGAACAATATAGAAACGGCCTGAGACCTGCGGGCGGGTTATCTGATAGGGATATTACTTGGGTCGGTACCTATTATCCGCCTGACCAACCGGATATTGTGGATCTCACTATCGACACACCCGTTACACTCGCCCTGGGCCCAGGGGAGCAGAAGGACTTCCGCTTCACGCCCGATGAGACGCGGATATACAACATGGCAACAGAAGGGGATTCAGACACTGTGATGGTCCTGTTTGAGGAGAAGAATGGGGAAAGGACCCAGCTGGCAGCTAACGACGATAGCGCTTCGGACATCAATGCCCACATTAAGCAGGAGTTGACCGAGGGAAACAAATATGTACTGAGCATCCGGCTTTATTATGAGTGGGGAAGTGGCGATACTAAGGTGAAGGTGTGGTAGACGATCGGTACATCAGATATTGAAATCGTGAAGGAAGGCCCAAAGTCTGGGAAAGATAATAAAAGCAGCCTCTGGGTCACCGATTCATCAGCGAAGGAAAGAAGGACCTCCCTGGAGTTGCCTGCAGGGTCTTGGGCAAGGCTGGAGTTACAGCCTGCTACCGATGGAAACCTCCTTCTTCTATGCCGTTATCCAACAGGATCGATAGATACCATATTCAGCATCACTGTGAAAAAAGGTTACATCTACAGAACATGGTATCAATCTGAGGTAGAAGGAAGTTATGAAATCTGGTATATTCTTGATGGATACGAAAGCAACTCAGTTACA
Organism: Candidatus Methanoperedens sp.; assembly: GCA_012026795.1. NCBI lineage: Archaea > Methanobacteriati > Methanobacteriota > Methanomicrobia > Methanosarcinales > Candidatus Methanoperedentaceae > Candidatus Methanoperedens > Candidatus Methanoperedens sp. The sequence continues at coordinate 104,167 of VEPM01000014.1, read as the reverse complement.
TTTCATGTGATCCAGGGAATAGAAAAGACCCTATCAAGCCCGATCGGGTCTATTTCGATGGCTGCGGCCAGGTCGTTTGCACCATCCCGAAGCATCGGCTTCTCAGTTGGTGGAGCCAAGGACATTGGCAATTTCAGGGAGAACATAGAGAAGGGCTACCTGCCCCTGCCCACTGATGTGACATTCGAGGGTATAGCTTATGGATATTATTTCCAGACCACCCAGAGAGAGTGCAAGAAAATCTTCTGCCCATCCTACAGCTACGCCATATCGAGAGATCCCTTATCCGGGGAACCTCAGTACTACCTTTCTGTTGGCCTTAACTCTGGCATAACAGATTTTCGCAGAAGCAAGCTGAACATGGTTCTGGTGCTTGACCGCTCAGGTTCTATGAGGACAAACTTTGGTCAATATTACTATGATCGCTTTGGAAACAAAGGGGAGACAATGACAAAGGTCGCTGATGTGACCAAGATGGAGATCGCCAGCCAAACAATAGCAAACCTACTAAAGCATCTGAAAGATGATGACCGCTTTGGGCTTGTCGTCTTTTCTGATAATGCATTGCTGGTGGAACCCCTGACACTTATGAAAGATAAAAACACAGAAAAGCTCGGTAAGACAATCATGGAAATCGGGGCATACGGTGGCACCAATATGGAGGCAGGGATCAGGAAAGGGACTGAGCTCTTCTCCAGGGTTCGGGGGAAGGCTCCTGCGGGAAATAAGAAATCGGACCTGGAGCAGTACGCGGACAGGATAATCTTTCTAACTGATGCCATGCCCAATACAGGGGAGACAAAAGAAGAAGAGATGCTAAAAAGCTTCAGGGAGAATGCTGCCAACAGCATATATACAACCTTCATAGGTGTCGGGGTCGATTTCAACACAGAGCTGGTAGAAAAAATGACCAGGATCCGGGGAGCCAATTATTACTCCATCCACTCTGCTGAGGAGTTCAGAAAGCGCATGGATGAGGAATTCGATTATATGGTCACGCCTCTGGTGTTCGATTTGCAGCTCTATCTGCATGCCTCAGGTTACAAAATCGAGAAGGTTTATGGATCTCCTGAAGCGGATGAGGCCACAGGGGAAATAATAAAGGTAAGTACGCTATTCCCATCAAAAGCCGAGGAGAAGGAGATTAAAGGTGGGGTCGTGCTAATGAAGCTGAAAAAGATTTCACCTGAAAGCAGGATGATGCTAAAAGTTACCTATAAGGATAGGGAAAATATGCACCATGAAGATGAAACAAGGGTTGAGACCATGAAAGGGGAATCCGAGTTTTATCAGGGATCTGGCGTTCGAAAGGCCATACTCTTTGCAAGATATAGCGATCTTCTCAAGAACTGGCTCATTGATGAGATGAGGGAAGTGAAGGAGGGACCGAAGATTCAGCCAGCTGTGAGCCTGGAAAGTGGCATAGTTGTACCTGTAAAACCGGGAAGATGGGAACGCCAATCTATTCCTCTGCATGTCACAGACCACTACAAGAAACTTTTTAAATTGTTTGTGGAGCACTTTAAGAGGGAAATGGAGGCTTCAGGGGATGAAACCCTGGGACATGAACTGGCAGTTCTGGAAAAGCTCACAGGGTAGATGGGAGTGTAAAAGATTTTGTTGAGTTATATTACACTCCCCCCTATTTAATCATTTTAGCTTGACATCGTATTGGCTTTAAGATTAAAATTACCTTTACCAGCAAAGGAGTGCACTGTAATGTAGTAATCTCCTTGTTCGGTTGGGTCAATTGTTACTTCTTCATTGGGGTCAGAGGTATAACCGCGGGAATCCCAATCATCAACTTTTGCCAGTGACCCGAATTTAACATATAAGTCAAAATCCTGGCCTTCTGGTCCCTCTAAATTTATAGTGAGTTTTTTACCACTTTCAACTCCTTTAATAACATATTCTTTAATGCTATCTTTATCTGGTAGCATGGATGAAATTGTCGTGTCCAAAGAAATAATTTCTGGCCCTTCATTTGGCTCATCTGGTGATGGCACTAAATCTGAAAATTCAGTAGTCCTTGTGCAGTCTTCACCCCTACAGCCTCTACTTGGACATACAAGAGAAACGTCGCAGCCGTTAGAACTGGCAAAATCTGTTTCTCCTCTTACTAAAATTCCTTCAACCTGATGAGTTTCACTATTAAAAACTGGCGAACCTGAATTGCCTCCATAAGTATCTAAATTCGCAACAAAAAATTCACCGGGTGTGTTATCGCGAACTTCCGCTCCACCTGCAAATTTGGTAGGAAGTCCACAAGGATGCCCGATTACATGGACTTTTTGATTATCCTGTATTATCCCTGTTCTCCTAAACTCAGCAATCTTATGATTTGCTACTGCTCTTTCCAGTTTGACTACTGCCCAATCAGCACCTTCGGATATTTCTTCTTGTTTTATTACTTCCAAACCTCGATAGATTTCATTGTTATCGATAATAGTCGATGGTGTTGTTTCATCTATCATTCTAAACCCAAAGACAAATAGTATATTAGTTACGTTGCCTGGATTGACACAATGTCCTGCAGTAGCTACAAGGTCCGGAGCTACCAGAAAACCGGAACAAAAGGCTCCGATTGGTTGCTCTCTAAAACGTTCATTATTGCATAAGTTATATTCCGTACCAAAATTTTTTGTTGCAAGTGTAGACGTGCCATCACCATTGTCTACAACCTCTCTATTCTGAAATAAACTTACCACGCAATCGGCATCTTCAAGAATTCCTTGATCCGTAACTTTAAATAAATCCATTCTATCGTCTACCCCATATATTGCCTTTTGTTTATTTTTTAATACTTTAGCTATCGCAGCTGAGTCAAAATCCCGAAGAGGTCCGATAGATTTTACCTTGTTTTTACGACTCCTTAATTCTTCCAATAGTTCATTTGCTTCAAAGCTATTCAATTTATTAGTTGAACCAATTTTTTTATCAGACATTTAAACCACCCTTTTATTTAAGTGAGAGATAAATCCTGCTCTAAATCCCACCTGACAAATAGGTATTCTTTTTAGTATATAAATATGTCGCTCAAATTGTTATATTGAATAATTGTCCTTCTATAGTACTATGGTTCGTGCACTTCAGCCAGACCAAAGGTTTTATTTGGGTAAAGAATTACATCGATGACCTTTGTGACTGTCGAGCCATTGTCCATCTTGAAGGTAACCAGCAATTCTTTGCGTGGCGGATTGGTCTTGATGAGGTAGTCCATCGTCCTGATAGACTTTATATAGTGTTGCGACCTTAACCAACCTTCAAGCTCTTCAAGCGACCCTATCCGTTGTATGATATCGGCCAGAGTTCCTATAAATTTTGCCAGATCTTTTGCCGAAATAGTGTCATCCCCCATGATGCTGATATTCCCTCCTGTTGTTAGTCAACAAATAGATTACACGTTTATCGCTTGTACAGTATAAGCGCCTGCTTCTATATATATTTACCAGAAACATTAATGGGCGATCTTGCTTTCAAATTCAGGGCTCCTGACAGCATTGAGATGCAGCCCGACTTCTTCTGGCGTATAGCCGAATGCCAGACCGAGCAGCTGGCTATAATGAACAACCGGGATATTGTAGGTTTTTCCTGCTTTTGCAAGCTCTGCCTGCCCGCCGTCGTATTGCAGATGACAAAACGGACATGCTTCTACGATGCAGTCAATGTTAGCTTTTTTGATCCTGTCCAGTTTGTATTCTGTCATCTTAAATGAAGTTTCAAGCATTGCTGAACGCACTCCTCCACCAGCGCCGCAGCAACTTGTTTTTCCTTCATACGGAACACTTACAGCGCCTGTTGCCTCAACAAGCTCATCAAAAAATACCGGGCATTCTGCGCCCCCCAGCTTTCTTTCTCTTGTTGGTTTCAGGAGATGGCATCCGTAATGCACTGCGACTCTCAGCTCAAGGGGTTTCTCAATTAATTTATTCAGGTTTTTTGCACCGATTTCTTTACTCAAGAATTCAATTATGTGCCTGACCTCAATAGTACCTTTATACTCCTTATTGATCTTTTTAAGATGAGAATTTACTTCATTTCGAAGAGCTGTGTCGTTCTTTAAGATATTATTGGCATCCATGAGGGAACTGAAGCAGCCATTGCAGATCGTCAGAATATCGGTGTTATTTTCTTCGGCCAGCACTATGTTCCTTGAAGCGATAGTGAGCCATGTTACTTGATCAAACGAACGGAATATCCCTGGCGCGGGACAGCATGAAGCTTCTTTCAATTCACTCCATTTCAACCCCAGCCTGTCAAGGATTAACCTTGTGGCTTTTTCGATGCCAGGATAACGGTTCGGGATCACACATCCAAGGAAAAGAGATAAGTCCTTCATTCTTTTACCAGCTCATTAAAACCGCATGATTCAAGAAGAGTTTTTACATCCTTTAGCGCCTTCGGGTACTTTCGTACTGTCTCAGGCTCCGAAAGCCCGATTTTTTCCCTGATTGCTATGTGAATATCATCAATCGGGACTGCATGCCCCACCTCAATAAGGAATTTGCATACAGCCCTGTGGGCAGGCTGTATCCTGCCTTTTTTTACAGCTTCGGCACGGAGGTAAAGGATGGCATCTGTGACTTTTATTCCACGCGGGCATCTTTCCTGGCAGTTATAGCAGGTCGTACACATCCAGAGATCAGGCTGGTCTGAGACATCTTTTTTTATGGAATCTTTAACGATCCGTCTCACATTCAGGCTTGTGTACTTTCCAGACGGGCAGCTTCCCGTACATGTGCCGCACTGGAAACAGGAGAGAATCTCGGAATTTTTCATTGTGGGAATTATGTGAATGCTTATATTTAAGACTTATATTTCAAAGATGATAAAGTATAAATATCATAATGATTATAATTATATGTGACGAGCGGTCGGATTTTTTTAAATAACCCACCACTCCCACTCCCCGTCCGCTCGTCAATAATGATTATTATCATTAAATTTGAGGAAAAGGTTAAATATGATACGTATTATACTTATGTATAACGAGCGGTTAGATTTTTTTTATAACCTACCACCCCCATACCTCTGACCGCCCGTTTATGTTTTTCAATACGGACGAATTTTCCCATTCCGGCAAAAAAGCAAATTCAAGAGTACATTGGATTGTAGGCAGAGCGCAGCGCCAATGCTATCTGTTGAATAAATATCTCCGGAGGTTGTGCACCTGTGAATGAAGTATCATTGTTGATCACAATGTGAGGAACGCTCATAACGCTGTACTTCTGGGCAAGGTAAGGGAATTCAATCATTTCTATTACATCAGAGCGGATATTTTCATTTTCGATTGCAAACTGGTGCGCTGTCCTTGCTGCTTTAGGGCAATACGGGCAGGTAGGAGAAACGAATACCTGTAAATGCACGGGTTTTTTTATTTCTGCAAGCTTTGTCTTTAATGCATCTGATAACGATGTTTTTCCCTTGGAAACATCAATTATCGTATCGATCAGGGCCGCCAGTTCATATCCTGCAGGTACGCCAAAATACCTGATGCCATAATCAATTTTTCCCACAACTGCTATTGCAGGGATGTTTTTAATTTTATAGTTCAGGGCTTCATCCCCATTCAATACAAAATCATATACTTTTACTTTTATTTTTTTTGATAATGTCCCCAGTTCAAGCACTAATTCTCTTGTTTCCTTGCAGAACATGCACTCTGACTCCTGTGAAAAAACAATGAGTTCCACATCGTCTGCAAGGCCCGTAAATTTTTTCTGGATAGTTTGCTTATCGCTCTCCTGGAGCACCATAAATCACTCTACCGATTTTAAGAGTTTTTCCATTCTCTCAAGGGATTTTTTTGATTCCTTGAGTTCCATTAATATCATATAAGCCAAATAAATCAATATAAGACCAAAAATTATGACAACTATTATAAGTGTGTTTATAGACACCTGAGAGGTTGAGCCGAACATTGTATCCATCATTGACATGGTTTTACTCCTTTTTTACTATCTCCTTGATTCTACTTAATGAAAGTACTAATTCAAAATTCTTTGCTTTATAGTATTTCTTTGTATATGGAGGCTCTTCAAAATGCCTTATCTCACTTTCCACAAGACCGGCATTTTCAAGTTTCTTAAGATGAAGATACAGGAGCGGACGCGAAATTCCCACTTCCTTGGCAAGCTCAGATACATAACATTCACATTCGGCAAGTGTTGCCAGGATCTTCAAGCTATGCTCGTTACCAAGCGCGTTTAGCATTTCCGCAAGGGAGTTCTTATCCACCTTTTCACCGATTGACTAAAAGAATCTTAACATATTTAAAATAAAGTAATTTACTATTTTTGAAAGGAAATATACTGGAAAAATATTGAGAAATTAGTCCACCTCCAGAACTTTTTCAAATGTACCATGCCAATTGTGATACCAGACAGCGCCCGTGTAGCCGTTAACGCTGAGCATGCCGTAAATATTTCCATCTTTTGTTACTTCCATTGTGTAATAACCGTAGAAATCATCCGCGCTGTTCACTTTTGTTCCGGGCAGAGTCCTGTCAAGATATTCCTGTGCATTCTTCAGGGCCTGTTCTTCTGTCACTTTAGTTTCTGTTTCTTGTATGTTCATATACCCATATTTCGAATTCCACATCATGTTCGGCCCCATTTCAGGAACTACTGCACCTGTATATTTATTAACCAGGAGTTCAAAAGCATATTTGCCTGTACTTTTCTCTTTTATTCCTGCATAGAAGTTATTTTCGAATTGCAAAACCTCGGCGATCTCAAGGTCACTATTTCCGGTCTTTATAAGATATTGCTCCACTGATGTCTTTGCTTCATCGATGGTTATGGGGGTTGAATTTTCCCCATTGCCTGTGGCATCTGCCCCGCAGTGATTTCCATAACCGGATCCATCACCGGTCATCATTCCACCGCTACCCATCATGCCATTGGCTGTTCCGTAGCCTCCCATCATGCCGTTGCCTCTTCCATAGCCTCCCATCATGCCATTATCGGGTCCATAACCGCCCATCATGCCGCCGCCCATCATGCCGATTCCATTTCCGCCCATCATGCCATTACCAGTAGTACCATAGCCTCCCATCATGCCATTCCAGAAATTACCAGGTCTTGCCACGGCATAACCTGCTCCCAGGACAACAATGATCGCTGCTATGACCAGGATCGTTTTATTGTTCATATTTTCTTATCACCTTTGATATTTTATTATTTATTTCATGTGTAAGTTTTTCTTACATACTATAATTTAACTTACTATGGTATAAAGATTTCGGCATTTAGTTTTGAAATCCTGTCTTTTAGAAACTTTTAATTCATTACCGCTCCAACCTGGATATTATGAGCGATGCCCTGAGAACCGACCTCTACCAGCTTACAATGATGCAGGCTTACTGGAAATCCGGACATAACCCGGAAGCTACATTTGATTATTTTGTACGTAAGATTCCCTCAGGCTCTTATCTCATAACCGCAGGATTAAGTTTTCTTCTTGATTACATTGAAAACCTGCGTTTTGAGAGTGATGACATAGAATACCTGAGGACACAGGATTTTGATGAGAAGTTCCTTAAGACATTGCAGGATTTCAAATTCACAGGTGACATTCTTGCAATGCCAGAAGGGAGCATTGCGTTTCCGATCGAACCGATAATAAGAGTAACAGCTCCCATAATCGAAGCCCAGCTTGTGGAAACGTACCTGCTCAATAAAATGAATTTCTCAACACTGATTGCCACTAAAGCCTCGCGCGTGGCCTATGCTGCAAAAGGACGAGCGATTGCAGAATTCGGATTGCGCCGCGCCCAGGGGGACGGTCATCTCGAAGCAACCCGCGCGACATACATCGGGGGATGCGCTTCCACATCCAGTGTGCTTGCAGGGAAAAAACTTGGAATCCCTGTATCAGGGACAATGGCGCATTCGTTTGTAACGAGTTTTAACCATGAGATCGACTCCTACCGTGCCTATGCCGATGCATTTCCAAAAAGATGTTTCCTGCTCATTGATACCTATAATACAATTGAAGGCTCAAAAAAAGCCGTGATTGTGGGAAAGGAGCTTGAAAAAAGAGGTGAGAGACTTCTTGGTGTGAGGCTTGACAGCGGGGATCTGTCCGAACTTTCAAAGCATGTCCGCAAAATCCTGGACGATGGCGGCCTTGGATATGCGAAAATAGTTGCAAGCGGGGACCTCAATGAGTGGAAAATTGATGAACTCATAAATAAAGGTGCAAAGATCGATATGTTCGGGGTAGGGACAGAACTTATAACTGGACGTCCAAGTCCTGCGCTTGATGGGATATACAAACTTTCGGATATTGTAGAAGGTGGAAAGCATATCCCCAAAATGAAACTCTCTGAAGAGATCGTAAAAACAACCCTTCCCGGTAAAAAAGTAGTATGGCGCATAATGGAAAACGGTAAGTTCAAAAAAGATGTTATAACTCTTGAGAATGAGATCGTTAATGAAGGTGTGCCTTTATTGGAAACTGTCGTCAGGAAAGGAAAGATCGTTTGTGGCAGGTCATCACTGAATGAGATACGGCAAAATGCGGCCACAAATTTCTCAAAGTTACCGGATATTTACAAGAAACTTGAAGGAGCGCCTGCATATCCTGTTGAGTTCAGCGGGGGATTGACACAGCTTCGAGGTGATATTGTTGGGAAAATCAAACGGGAAGAGATAAGGCAGGAATAAGCAGGAAAACTTGATCAAAGTGAAAAGCATAATTATTATCTATCTTCAAAAAAAATCAGTGAGCAGATTACTTCATAATCTTCAGTATTTGACCCCTTCCTGTTTCAGTTTCTTGGGAATCCTGCTCTAGGCTAGAGACATAAATCATCCCATCCCTATCAATAACCATATCTCTGGGAAAATTGATACCATCTACGATAATCTCATGGGAACCTCCTTGACCTGATTTTAAGATTCTTCCAGAATTTAACTGAAATCCAGTTGTTAGATCAAAGGAAGAAGTATATTCAAGGATATACAGATTACCATCTCTGTCGAATTCTATATCAACAGGAAAATTAAGCTGAGTAATAAAATCCTTCTGTTCTCCTGTATCGATATCTACTTCTATAACTCTTCCCAAACCTGCAATAAAAGGGAAGCCAGTGAAAACAGATATGTAAGCTTTTGAACCCTTAATAGCAATGGACGTTGGAACTGGTTCTATCTTTTCTCCAATGGGTGGTGCTCCGGGTGGTAGATCATATAATGGGAGGGCTGCAAAGGTGGTAACCTGTCCATATTTGTCCACCTGCCAGACAGCATTGGCCGCAGAATCAACCACGTATAAAACTCTATCTTTTCCGAATTTTATTTTTGTTGGGTTACTTTCCAAGGGCGGACGCTTATCTGGATTAAAAATAGCTTCGGCATCCAGTAGATTTGCATATTTCTTAATCAGAGTTTGATCTTTAATGTCATATATTAATACAGAAAAACCGCGTGCATCGTATGTTTCAAAGAGACTTCCTGTCTCCTGTTTATATGCAATTCCTATATCTACAAAGAGGGATTCGTTATTATCCGAAAAATCATCTCTAGCAATACTCATAGGACCTTCAGTGTTTCCAATAAACCAGCGAGAAGGCATATCTGACAACAATACTTCTAAAGAACCTTTTGAAGTGAGCTTCAGAATCTTTCCATCGCTGGTGCTCGGTTGGTAAGGGGTTGCCGAACCTGAATCCGCGATTAGCAAATCCCCATTCTTTTCAAGAAATAAGCCGTATGGCTTGTTAAGACCTGAGGCGGTTATATTTGCCCGATGAGATGCTCCTGTTTCCGGGGTGGCAATGCTTATCGAACTCATTAAGATTAAGGCAATCAATATAGCCTTACTTATTTGACTCATTTTTTATTCCTCCTTTCTATATTTATTCTCCAGGATAATTCCCAAATTATTTGCTTCAATGCCATGAATCACATGCATATAGTTCCAGCCTTCAATGAGCTCTGGTCTAGGACCATTGATATAATTTTGATGTCGGAAGTTTGTCCAAATTAATATAGTCCCATCTTTTCCCAAAGCAGGTCTGGCATTCAATAATCGTGTAGCATAAAACATCCAGAGTGCCTCTTTCTGATCCCATGCACATGGCCAATCAATTACCTTGCTTTCAGGATAACAATCGGCTCGGATGTATATCTTTGTATTTTCGACAATAGTCTCAACTCCTTCATATAAGCCTTCTCCAATATGTTTTAAAGACCTGACACTAAACGTCCACTCTTCTAAATTTTTTATATTGGATAGATAAGCATATGCGAAGTCTACCGGGACATCGATATACTGGTTCACATTACAAAATTTACCAAAGATGTCATTATGAGAATAATATTCCTTGGTTCGTAATCTTATCAGTGACCATATATCTTCCCGCGATGTATTCTCAATATTAATAATTCTTTTTTCGCTGTCTGCTAAGTTTTCATTCATATTTTACCATCTCCATATTATTGATGATACGACTTGCCCCACGCCAGGGGCTGCCATTGCAATGATATCTCCTTTTTTCAATTTCTCCTGTTTATAAGCCTCTGTTAAACTTACCGGTATACTGGCAGCCCCTAAATTCCCGTACCGCAAAAAGGTATGGAGGCATCTATCAACAGGCAACGATAAATTTTGGCGCCACTTTTCTATCAGGAATATGCCTGGCTGGTGGGGAAAAAACCAGTTAATATCAGCAATCTTGAAAGTTGTTTTTTCAATGGATTTCTGCACAGCATTGGGAACCATCTCAGGTACCCTTGTTTTTAAATCTCCTATATCATCTTCATTAAATTCGAAATAGAGTTTTTCGTAAGATGGCTCCCAGTAATTTCTCCGTCTTTTAAAAGAGGCAGGATTAGATAGCTCGATTGTCATGGAATTGTAATATTGACCGTAGCTCTTTTCCCATGAGCCGATATATGAGCAGTCTTTATTCACATCCGACAGTATAATAGCTCCGGCGCCGTCGCCAATAATTTGCCCGCTCTTTGTAGATATATCAATAATCCTTGTGGCCCAGTTTGCAATTGAAATAATAAGTACAGTTTTATAAAATCCTGCTTTAATTAGTGCCGTTCCATATATCATGGAGGTGATAAAAGAGGTACATGCTGTATCTATATTCACGGCAGAGGCATTTTCCGCATTCAGTTTATGCTGTATAGCTGTTGCATCCCCTGGCCATATCTTATCGTGAACAGCAGAAGAAACCAATATAATATCGATATCGGCAGGGGACAGATTGGCATCTTTTATAGCTTCCGTTGAAGCTTTAACACCAAATTCCACAGATGTTTCTCCTTCTACAGCAAATCTTCTTTCGATGCCCCCTTGAAATATCTCAGACAATTGTTCATCTATTTTATCTACCCCTGTATCAGACTGTTGGGAAAAGTCATCTTTAATAATTTTAGAAGGCAAGTAACTCCCAAGTCCAACAATCCCAACCGATATTTGATTATTCATTTGAATCACCACCATGCTGAAGGCTCTTTACCCTACCAAGGATTGGAGGGGCCTCTTCCCGGTCTATATGAACATCAAGTATAGTCGGTATGTCTAAGGAGAGAATTTCCTGAACAAGTTTCTGATTGATCTGGCCAGGTGAATCAATCTGAATCCCGTTACAACCAAAGGAAGACCCCAATTGAGCGAAGTCTACCATAGAGTACTCTGTTTGATTGGTTTTTAATCCAAAAGATCGCATCCCGTAATAAACTACACCCCAGCGGCTATCATTTAAGATTATCCACACTATAGGTAGCTTCATTAATTTAGCTGTATTAATTTCAAAGCCATTCATTAAAAAACTGCCATCTCCTGTAATACAGACTACAGGCCTTTCCTTCAATGCTAGTTTTCCACCAATAACACCCGCTACTGCCGAAGCCATAGAAGCAAGTCCATAAGCAATGAAATAACTTTTAGGATTTTTAATAGTCATATAGTGATTTGCCCATAGATGGATTGAACCGATATCAATAAAATAAGCTGTATCTTCAGGAAAACTTTCTTGAATATCTTTCAATAGTCTTTGTGGTTTTATAGGGATGGAATCCGAAAAGTATTTCATCTCTTCGAGATGGCGGGGTATAACCTCTTTGTATCCTTCAATATCAATTGAGAAGTTTAATGGTGTTTTTATTAACCCCTCATGGAGTTTCATTAAAAATATATTTATATCCATCAAAAAATTATAGAGAGATTTGAACCGATAATCTATAGAACTTGGATCAATATCAACATGGAGTATCTGGGAGATATTGTATAATTCTGGCATCCATCCGTTGGTTGATACTTCGCTAAAACGGGTACCTAAAGCCAAAAGAAGGTCAGCATTTCCCTTTCTTATATATTCAATGCTCTGTCGTGAGCCACCATACCCAAAAGAACCTAATGAAAGCGGATGATTTTCTGGAAATACACCCTTAGCTTTAGGTGTTGTCATAACAGGAATACCAAATTTTGTCGCGAACTCAAAGAGCTTTTCCTCAGCTCCAGCTTGTTCAACACCGTAACCTGCTAAAATAAGCGGTGAGCGGGCTTTGTGGAAAAAATATAGAGCACTATTTATGTCTTCCTTGTTAAGATCATTATTTTTATTAAATTTTCGGCTAACTTCTATTTGTTTAGGATACGAGGAGATGGCCATAGATACGTCAATTGGTAGATTGATAGCGACAGGTCCCCATCTCGGGGTAAAAGCGATATGGATCAATTCATTTAACACTTTGTAGATCAGTGAAGGATTGGTGATAAGTGAACTTCTTTTTGTCACTTGATTTAGAAGAGGCATTATATCAATTGTATAATCGCTCATCTCCTGACTTGCCCCGCACCCCCTCTGTGAGAAAGATGTCTGGCCGGTAATTGCCAATACAGGTATTCCATCGAGTTTTGCTGAAGATAAGCCTGTGATAAGGTTTGTAGCCCCTGGCCCAGAGGTGGCGATACATATCCCTATATTTCCAGACGCTCTGGCATAAGTAGCTGCCATAAATGCGGCGCCCGACTCTGTCTTTGTTGATATGAATTTTATTCGATCCGACTTGCAAAGTTCATCAAATAGAACAATAATTGCACCTCCCGGAACACCAAATACATATTCAACACCTATCTTCTCCAAAAAGTATCTTATCCCCTGGGCAACAGTTATACCTTCTGGAACTTCATTTATGTTTCTGAAAGAAGATTCTGAAAGGATTACATATTCTTCTGCATGAACGATCTCAGCCATTCCCGTTTTCCTCCGTATTTTTACATGAATATTGATTGAGCGTAGTAAAATAGTAAAGTATTTAAAAGAATGGCAACCAGCAGGATAGTAAGTTACATGAAAGTAAGTTGTATCTTAAAAAGTAGTCGTAGAAATGAATTATCCAAAAGATTTTAAGAAAATTCCCTGTCCTGTTGAAAAAACTGTAATCTTAATAGGCAATAAATGGAGTCTTCTTATCATAAGAGATTTAAGTCGCGCTAAATGTCCTATGAGGTTCAACCAGATTTTGAAATCTTTAAAAATAAATTCTAAAACACTTTCTATAAAACTTTGTGAGCTCGTTGACTATGGTATAATCGAAAAAAAAATTTTCGCCGAAATCCCCCCGAGAACTGAATATACTCTAACCGATAAAGGAAAAGACCTCTGTAATGTACTTTATGATATGGAAATATGGAGTAGAAAATGGCACAGCCAAAACCAACCAGTAAATCGTCAGGGTTCATGCAATAACAACTGAAGTTTAAAAAGGATAAAAAAAGAGAACGGCAAACAAACTGTTAGGCGATGTTTCTCTGTTTCTCGCTCCATCGCTCCAAAGTGGTTATGGGCGTACAAAGCAGCTTACTGGCTTCCTCTGGGTTTCCTCCTTCACCTACTCTGTCAAAGAACCTCATCAATCCAGCAATGAATTGCAATTCAGTATTTAAGGAGACTTTGCCAATCAGAGACATTAGCCAAATTGGGACTGAAGAAACTTTCACACCGGGATGCACGATCGAGCAATATTTCTCAAGTGCTTCTGGTATCGTTAATGCTTCAGGACCGTAAATGAAGAATCTCTTGTTCATCGCTTCAGGTAACAGAAATGCTTTTGATACCATCTTTGCGTAATCGCCTGCTGCCAGCCAATGCAAACGGTGTGGCTGTTTTCCGAGGACCGAAGCCCGCTTGCCTCTGATATACAGGGGAAGAGATTCCATAAAATGTGTTGCGCAAAAAACGGAATAGGGAACACCGCTCTCACGAATTGCTGCTTCAGCTTGAAGTTTTGCCTTGATCGAAGGAAACCAGGAATTCTCTTCAAATACAGCAGCGCCAGATAAGTAGGATATGCGTTGCACCCCCATAGTTGCGGATACCCTGGCAATGTTAGCAGTTCCTCGATGTTCAATCCGGTCAAAATCCTCTGCCTTAGGACCCCCTCTCAAATTAATGTGAACCCCGAAGCATCCATCCAGGGCCTTTTCTAACGAAGAAATGTCTCCGACATCTCCTCTGAAATACTCAAAGGATTCCCCGAGTTTGGCTCTGGCTTTCTCCGGGTTGCGCGCCAGGACACGAACAGCATATCCGTCTTTTTGTAATTGACGGGCAACGGGTTCGCCAAGCATTCCTGTTGCACCCACTACGAGAATAGTATGTCTCATAATTGAACCTCATTCATTATTTGCTGAAGTGTAGTCTAACCTGCTCCTGTATGTATATATTTTTCATATTTTTTTCCTTAATTAGAGATGTTTTTTCATTCATTTATTTATCACCTGTGATTTATCGAGTAAAGTTAATTGATATAATAAACTACATAAATGGATAGCAACCCGTACGATAGTAAGTTACCTAAGCGTCAGTATTATGATATAATTGAAAAGAAAGTTTTTGCTGAAATTCCTCCTATGGTTGAATATACACAACTGAAAAAGGAAGGGACCTCCCGTCCTTCATGATATGGAATTATGGAGTAAAACTTTGAGTTTCCAGTTGAAATAATCGTTATCAGGAGCATGAAAAAGACAAAAGAACCTGACACAGGAGATAAACCGAAATATTTTATAAGCACGAACTACATACAGATAAGGATAGGGGGTTAAATCAATCTTGGACGAAAATAATAACACCAAAAAAATCGCTATTGCATGCCAGGGCGGGGGAAGCCATACTGCTTTCACGGCAGGCGTGTTAAAAAGACTCCTCCGGGAAGAGGAGAAGCAATTTGAGATAACAGTATTAAGCGGAACTTCAGGTGGGGCAGTATGTGCGCTCCTTGCATGGTATGGGTTATTAATGAAAGACAAAGGCAAAGCTATCAAACTGCTGGATGATTTCTGGAGAGATACTTCGGCAAGTTCATACTGGGATATGGTGGCAAACAACTTGTTCGTATCAACCCATAGAATGCAGGAGGCAGGCATCATACCTGAGTTCAGTCCTTATCTATATCCTCCTGTACCGCAGGATATATTGAGAAGTCTTTTGAATAAACATGTGAAATTCGAAGAAATCCGGAAATTAGATTCTTCAGGTCCGAAGTTATTCATTGGCGCTGTTGAAGTACATTCAGGAGAATTCAAGGTGTTTCAAACCGATGGCTATAAAAATGAGATCAGTGCAGATGTAATCCTTGCATCAGCAGCTGTTCCTACTTTCTTAAGAGCAGTCCATATTGAAAACAAGACTTACTGGGATGGCCAGAACCCGCCAATCAAAGAATTCATAACCGGGAATGCAGAAGAAAAGCCTGATGAGATATGGATTATACAGGTATACCAGGAAGAAAGAGAAAAAGTACCAGAATCAATAAAAAATATCCATGAGAGGCGGGATGAAATTTCAGGCAATCTTACGCTTAACCAGGAAATTACGTTTATAGAGGCAGTCAACAAATGGACAAAATACCTGCCGCATGAGAAATATAAGCCAATCAAAGTGCAAAAGATACAAATGTCAGATAACACTCTTGATCCGGCATCAAGACATGAACGCAATCCCACATTCATAAAAAAGATGATGGCTTACGGAGATAAAGAAGCGGATAATTTCCTGAAGAACTGGTATGTGAATGCTTAGAAGAATCAAAATATATCAATGGGATATAATGAATTAAAATTAAAAAACAAATACGCTGGCTGTATGATCGGGGCTGCAATAGGTGATGCTCTTGGAAAACAAAATGAAGGAGTACGAAGAGAAGAAATTCTCAAAGCAGGGTACATAAAAGATTATGGCAGGGCGCCAAAAGGGAGTTCCGGGGAGAAACTGAGGGCAGGTCAATATACAGATGATACTGAACAGATGCTTGTCCTTGCTCAATCTTTGATCGCCTGCAATGGTTTTGATGCCGCTGATTTTGCAAGCAGGATAGCAAAATGGGGAATTGAAGTCCGAAATGATCCTGCAAGGAGTCCGTTTATCGGGCCTTCAAGCTCCATTGCTATTGATAAATTAAATTCCGGTATCTCCTGGAAAGAATCGGGAAGTGATATACCATCCTGCGGCTCTGCAATGAGAGTTGCCCCGATCGGACTTTTTTATGATAGCCTGGATAATGTGGAATCCAGTGCAGTCCTTTCCTCAATCCCGACGCATAAAAGTAAAGGGGCAATTGCAGGCGCAGTAGCAGTCGCGGTAGCAGTCCGATCTGCGATTGAGGGAGATGATTGTTCCGGAATCATGAGGAAAGCCTGTAAAAGAGCATCAAACCATGACATTGGCCTTGCGACGAAGATGGAACTGGCTTATGAATCGCGAAACGAATTACCGGATATGGTTTTTGCCGGATTTGGAACTTCATATTACGTGTATGATACCGTCCCTTCTGCCTTTTATTGTTTTTCCAGGTATTTTGAAGAACCTGAAATGGCGGTCATAGAAGCTGTGAACGCTGGCGGGGATGCGGATTCTATTGGCTGTATAACAGGCGCTTTGTGCGGAGCGCTTCATGGTATCGGGTGTTTTTCGGAAAAATGGGTCAATGGTCTTGAAAACAAGGATATAGTGGAGAATATCGCTATCAAAATACTGACTTTGAGAGCAAAACCTTAATTGATCAATAACATAAAGGGATTCTATATGGCTACTGTAGCGGAACATTATGACAGGCTTCTTGCACGGTATTATTCATGGCTTTTTGGTGATTTTGATAAAACAGTTGAAGCAAACCGTGATTTTTTTATCGTTCAGAAGCTTATCCCCGGAAAATCAAAAATTGCATTAGACCTGGGGTCCGGACCCGGATTCCAGTCCGTCGCCCTGGCGCAATTGGGTTTTAGCGTATATGCATTTGATCAGGACCGGGAACTGCTGGACGAATTAAAAAGAAACAGCGCAGATATGCATATTACCCCGATAAGGGATGATATTTTGAACTTTGCTTCTCATTGTCCTGAAAATGTAACGCTGGCCGTATGTATGGGCGATACCCTGACGCATCTTGATTCCTTTGAGATGGTCAAAAGCCTGTTTGCAGGTGTTTACAGTTCACTTGAGACTGGAGGGAAATTTGTTATCACTTTCAGGGATCTTATTCCTGAGCTAAAAGGTGTGGACAGGTTCATTCCGGTCAAAAGCGACTCAGAAACCATTTTTACCTGCTTTCTTGAATATGAAGCAGCGCATGTTAGGGTTAATGACATTATCTACAGGAAAAGTAAGGATGGATGGAAAATGGATGTGAGCTGCTACAGAAAGCTTCGCATTCCGCCCGAATGGGTAACAAAAGAGCTGTCAGGCCTTGGTTTTACGATTGCACGATATGAGAACAATAAAGGCATGATAACCGTGATTGCAGGTAAATAAGTGATATGGGTCAAATGAACAAATGAATACCTTCGATGGAATATCCGGAAAGTACAGGGAGAAATCACTCGTGCAGCAAAAGGCAGCAGTAAAGCTGTTTGACCTCCTGAAAATAAGAGGCGCGGATGATATTATTGATATCGCCTGTGGTCCCGGGCATATTACAAACTGGCTCAGTAAGGCTACCAGTGGCAAAGTAACCGGCATCGATATTTCTGAAGGTATGATCGAACAAGCCAGGGCTCTGTATCCTGAGATGAGTTTCAGGCAGCTTGCAGTTGAAGATCTTGAACATAATGAAATATTTGATATAGGTTTTTGCAACTCAGCGCTGCAGTGGTTCAGCGATCCCGACAGGGCAATTGAAGCGATATTTCACTCATTAAAAAAATCCGGGAAACTGGGCCTTGCCTGCCCTGCGACACCAGACTGGTCACCATGGTTTGGCAGGATCATTTCTAAAGTTGCAGAAAATAAAGAGATAAAACCCGTTTTTTCCCACTGGAAGAATCCCTGGTTCCATCTTCCGACAGAGAATGATTACAGGCTATTCTTTGAAAAACATGGGTTTGTCACCATTTTTATCGAGATAGACCATGAACAAACGGATTATTCTGTTGAAGAAGCTTTCAACATATATATTTCAGGCGCAGCAAATGGATATACCGGAAAAAAATATTATGATATTGAGATTGGTGATGACTATATAGCAGCTTTTAATAACAGCGTGAGGGAAGAAATCAAGAGGCAGGCAAAAGACGGAAGAATAATCGTGGATTTCAATCGGCTTTATTACATAGGTAAAAAGGAAAAGCCTTGATGGTAAGATTTGTTTCAGCTACCCGGCGATCGCATGCCGCTTTATAAACTGTGCTACTTCTGACCGCACTTCCTCCTCCTGTCCAATCAGTAAATGACCGCCGGTTTCAAACCCAATGAATTTCGCACCAGGTATATTTTCAGCAGTATATTTAGCTGCATCATAAGTTTTCCACGGATCATCGGCAGCGCTAATCACCAGTGTCGGCGCAGTAATATTCTCAAGTGGATAACGATCAAGGGCTGAGAAAACCTTACCCTCATTAACCATCCCATCTATACGCGGACTGTATGGGAGCAGACTACTCATGAGTTCATCCTGTTGTGTATCCGTGAGCCTGGACTGGGATGATGGAGGCACGCCTAAGGCATAGAGCACACTTGACGGGTCTACTTTCATTGCAACCCACAGTGGAAAATCCGATTTGAATATAGTACTAAATACGAATGGCAAAGGTGCCGGGCTTGGGCTTTCAACGGGGTTTTCGGGGGTATAAGTCCCGGGCACTATCAACACCAGAGAAGAAGTCCTTTCAGGATAGCGCAGGGCAAATTGCATAGATGAAGGCGCCCCGGCCGAGATGCCCACGACAGCTACCTTACTTATATTAAGTGAATCAAGGAGGCATGCATGCGCATCTGCCTGGGCAGCAGGGGATGCATCTTGAGGAAGCGGCGTGTGCAGGTAGCCAAAGCGCGAAGGGGCGATAATGCGAAAGCCTTCGCCCACATTATCCCGTGCTACCCACAACCCCTGGTCATACCCACCCCCGGCCCCATGCACCACAAGCACAGGAGGACCTTCTCCTATTGTGGCATATTCGATCGGACCGCATTTGGTCTCGATGACCTGGCTTCCTGACATAACCCGCTCTTGTGCTGTACGTATGTCGCTTTGATAGCTTTGGTAGGTCACAATAAAGATTACTGCCATGATACCGCCCAGAATTGTAATTATTAATGAAAATCGGGACATAAGTAAAGTCTAACGCTCCAATAATTCCCAAATATAGTTTATTGAATCGGCTATTAATATGTATCGTAGAACACTTTTAAGTTCTTCCAGATTGTACGCCTTTTTCTGTCCTGAGCATGGTTGTTTTGGTTCCCGTTACGTTTTCGGGCATGAGGTTCTACTGATGCAGTCACAACTCCCGACCGATATCGGGAGCATCCCGTTAGATGCTCTTAGGTTTGAGATTTGTTGGTTGACTTGGATTTCCTCCTTTAATAACAAAGCGAAAACAAAAAGACAAATTATTAATACCACTTCAACATAAAATAATTTTGAGATGTAGACTTTGAGTTATGGATATAGAAGTTTTGTATCTAAAATTGTATTTTCAATTCTTGATAGAATTCGTCTTTTCATTTTTTACTTAAGGTTAGATATCAGTACCCCTTCAACACTCTTTTCTCTAATTTTCACAATAAGCACTATACTTTGGGGTATCTATACAAATTTTAGACCAAACTTTCAATTAAATCGTGAATTTTTTACCAATCCAATAAATGTTATTTTTGGTATAATATTTATACTATTTTTCTTAATCATTTTTTCTACAATCAAACTGATGTACCCTTCAGCCAAACGAGCAAAAATTATAGTCGATGCTTATGGCAGTAATCCAAGAATTATACCATTCATCGCAAAAGATGTCAAAATGTGGTTAGAAAATACACCTGGTTTAATAAAACAACAAAAAAAGATATCAGATATTCAACGTTATGTCAGGTCAGAAGACATTGATATGCTTGAAAAATTACGCAAAAAATTATTCTTGATATCAAGTATAAATAAGAAAAACTCAGAAAAGAATGAGAGGAGGGGAAATTACTTGGATATTCTGATTACGGGAGTAAGCGATTCTTTTGGAATACCTCGCGAATCGTTTGAAGATTTGATTAATACCAGAATTGACATAAATCAAAAAATAAGTAAAGAACTAATTTCTTCATATGACCAAATCAAGGTTAGTATAGAGGGATTTGTAGCGGCCAAAAAAGATAGAGACGTTGTTGGAATGCGTCGTCATGAGAAAAAAATACAGGATAATTGTGATAAAATCCTTAAAAAAGGAGATGGTGTTGAAAACCAGATTAAATGGATCGAGGAGCTTGATAGAAGAAAATGGGCTATACCTATGCTTATAGAAATAATTAAAGAATCTTCTACGGGAAATGCTCTTTCCAAACTAACCAAATTGTTATCAGATGCAAGAGTAGAAAATATTGAAGATATGAAGTGGTTAATTCAATTTGCAAACTCAAGAAAGGGCTTCTCAATCAGTGAGTTATTAGGATTAAAGTTTGTCGATAATGAAAATTTGTTTAGTTTGGACAAAATTCCAGGAAAAGATGGTGACAGTTTAATAGAATTTCTAAAACAAAATTTTAATGTGGAATGATTAGAATGGATAAAATAAATAAGAGCAACGACGGTAGAACCATCGACATATCTGATGAAAAGAACTCCATTTTTCTCAAACTAAATCCTGATAAAACATTGGTAAATATATCGATCAATAACATCAGTATTGGCGAATTCAAAATGGAGAATGGTAAGCTAAATATCTACAATAAAGTTTTGAAATGTTACGGAAATCAAATATCATCTGACCTGTTGAGAGAAAAAAAATATTTAGGGAATTGGGAAGGATTAAGAGAGGATGCTCTTAGAGAGATAGGTGATAAATTTATAGGGTGGAATAGGTCACAAAATAGAATTGACTTTAGTGGATCCATTGCTGTAGGTCTTACATTTGGATACAGCGCCGTTTTGAAAATCATTTTGAAACGGATAATAGATGATAATATTCAGAATATAAGAGGATTGCACATAATATTGATAAGGAGTAGTGAAGCTCCAGGTGACGAGGAGATTTTGAAAGCTGAGCTACTGGCAGATTATGGATTTCAAGGATTAAAATGCCATATTCTGCCTATTGAAGCAATCGAAAAAAAGGAAATACAATTTAAAATAAAAAGTATTTTCGTTGGTATTGAGAGTATAAATAAACGAGGGGATATTGTTCATCCAAGGGGTGGATCAGAGGTTATTCGGAAAATCCAAGAACTTAATAAAGATATAGGTGAATATATAAAGGTCTATGCTTTCGGAGAGTCGTATAAAGTTCAGGATTTCAAAGATAATATAGACTTTACCAAACTTTCGTTGTTTCTACATGATAATGTAGACTTTGTGGTAACAGACCATGGTGTTCATGAAAAGATATCGGACAAATGGAAAGTAGGAACACAAATAGAAACTAATTTATGTTGTTGCTCAACACATTGGATAAACATACTGAGAAATAATGGATATATCATATAAAATATGTTGTTGATGATGTTTTAATCTTAGGAATTTGTCTACTCTTTCAGGTTCACTACATTCCTTTTTCTAAAGTATGGACTTCTCGCCTATCATTAATATCTACCAGGCGGCGATGCCGGTCTATCCAGTAGCCCCAGAGGACCAGAATCCACTGTGCCTGTCCTATCCATGCCAGCGCTGTGACATTCGGGGGCGGGGAACCGAACAGGTTCCCCAGGTATATCATAAGTAAAAAGACCACCAGGACCCGGAATGCAAAGACACCTGTCCTGTCAACAGGTTCGGTTGTTCGAATATACAATCCTACACCGACACCAAAAATCAGGAGCTCCACCGCAAGAGTTCCCCATAAAGATGACCAAAGGCCAAAACCCACAAAATATGAGCTTCCGGGGTAAAGCGCAAGGTCGGGACGATGAACAATGGCATCGAGCATCCAGTGGCTGACTACCGCTAATCCAAGGACCAGGGCACCGCGTGGGTAACGGCGGAGAAACTGGTAGGCTCCGGCAACCAGCAGCGCCCAGAACAGTACCGCAAGCAGACTGTGAGATATGGGGTAATAAACGAATTCGAGCGGTGACGCCCTCATTATTCCGGGAACAATATTTACCCGCTCCACACCGAGTAGAAGCAATGCAGGCCACAGCAGGTCTATGAACTGCGACGCCAGGAATAGTGAACCCAGCGATACCTTCGGCGCAGCCGCCTTCGCCCCGAATCCGATTCCGAAATGACCGATGAACATTCTTATCCTCCATATCTTAACCGGATAATTAAAATAATCATATATGAATCACTTTTCCCAATGCCGCTTCTGCCGCTTCGGCAAGCGCTTCGGGAAGGGTTGGGTGCGGGTGCATCGTTCCTGCCAGGTCCTCTAAAAAAGCAGCCATCTCTATGGAATGCGATGCCTCGCTTATCAGCATTGAGGCGTTTGCCCCCACTATATGTACACCGAGTATCTCTCCGTCTGTTTTTGCAACTACTTTCACAAAGCCTTCTGTCCTGTTCATGGTCAGGGCACTTCCTGATGCGTGAAAAGGAAACTTGCCAGTTTTTATTTCAAAGCCGCTTTTCCTGGCACTTTCTTCATCAAGGCCGACTGAGGCTATTTCCGGATCTGAAAAAACAGCCAGCGGTATTGCCCTGTTATCAAAAGCACTCGGGCTACCCGCTATCACTTCTGCTGCAACTTTGCCTTCCCTGAAAGCTTTACTGGCAATGTATGGAGGTCCGGCAACATCACCCACCGCAAATATTTTTGGATATGTAGTACGCCGTTTTTCATCCACCATGATAAAACCGTTTTTATCCAGTTCAACCCCTGTGTTTTCAAGCCCCAGATTCCCGGTGTTCGGTTTCACACCAACGGCCGCAAGTATTTTATCAGCTTTAAGTTGCGTTTCCTTCCCTTTATCATCAACAATTGTTATCAGGGCTTTATTATTTTCCGTATCCAGTTTCTGCGGCATGGAATTATTATATATCTCCATGCCCAGCTTTTTCATTTTCTGGCTTACTACTTCAACCAGTTCTTTATCAAACATGGAAAGAATCCGGGAAGAACGCTGCACAATTTTTACTTTACTCCCAAACTTGGCAAACATCGTCCCCAGTTCAACACCGATATAACCTGCGCCCAGTACAACTAACTCTTCCGGGATCTTCATAAGGCCGAGAGCTTCATTCGAGTTTATAACAAATTTGCCGTCAAAAGGAAACCCCGGTAACTCCTGGGGATACGAACCCGTTGCGATTATTGCATTCTCAAACCGGATGGTTGAGATTTCCCCATCTTGTAACGTAATTCTTGCTTTATCAGGGGACTCAAAAAAAACCTCGCCCTTTATCACCGTCACGCCATATTTTTTGCAAAGGCTTCCTATGCCGTTCCTTAACTTTTTTATAACCTCGTACTTCCACTTCTGGATATTTTTATAATCAAATTCGACTGAACCCTTTATCCCCCTGTCTCCCGGATTCTTTATATCGTAAATGAAATTGGCAGCTTGGATTAAAGCTTTTGAAGGAATGCATCCGCGGAAAACACATGTGCCCCCGGGGTCATATTTATCAACCAGTATTACATCCTTGCCAAGCTGTGATGCCCTGATGGCTGCCGTATAACCACCCGGGCCCCCGCCGACTACAAGAACCTCGCAGCCTGTGACGATATCTCCCATTACCATCTATACCCCATCCAGCAGAAGCAGATCAGGGTCTTTAAGGTGATCAAGAAGGGTGTTCATGAACCTTGCAGCCTGCGCGCCGTCCAGGACCCTGTGGTCAAACGACAGGACAAGAGGCAGTATTTTTCTTATCTTTATCTCCCCATCTATTACAACAGGCATGTCCCTTATCCTGTGAATGCCAAGTATGGCAACATCAGGAGGATTGATAATGGGCGTAGAAAAAATCCCTCCGATACTGCCTATATTAGTTATTGTGAAAGTGTTTCCCTTAAGATCAGGAAGTTTGATCTTCCTTGTCCTTGCTTCCTGCGCGAGTTTTTCGCTCACCTGTGCCAGTTCCATGATGCTCTTGCGGTCGGCATCTTTGAGAACAGGGACCATCAAACCTTCGGGAGTGTCAACTGCTATCCCTATATTGTAGTACCGTTTAAGAACTATTTCATTTTTCTTCGGATCAAGAGAGGCGTTCAGGTATGGATGCTGTTTCAACGCAACGGTCACTGCCTTGACAATAAATGCAAGGTACGTAAGCTTGATGCCCTTTTCTTCGGCTATTTTTTTCTCTTTTTCCCTGAGTTTGACAAGCTCAGTAACATCTGCCTCATCCATGGAAACAACATGGGGAGCCGTAAATAGCGAGAGAACCATCCTTTCGCCTATTGTCTTCCTGATGCCTTTTATCGGGATTCTCTCTTCAAGTGTTTTTATTTCCGGCGTTATCTCCGGTGTTATTTCCGGGGCAGTTTCAACTGGTGCAGCCTCAGGCGCCTGCGGAGCTTCAGCTACTTCCCTGATATCCTCATCAGTAATTCTTCCCCCCGGCCCCGTACCCTTAACCTTTGATATATCCACCCCCAGTTCCCTTGCAAGGCGCCTTGTGGATGGTACAGCTAAGACTCTTTCAGGCATATGTTCAGGCTGAGGTTTAAATTCAGGTTTAGCTTCAGGCGGTTTTACTTCAGGTTTAGCCTTAATTGGTTTTTCAGGAGCCCCGGTTTCAGGCTTCTTTACTTCTGCTTCTCCGGGCGCAGCGAGTGAAGCAAGAGTGCTGCCGACTTTTATCACATCCCCCTCTTTTCCAACAAGTTTCAATATCTTCCCGGCTTTAGGTGAAGGTATTTCAACTATTGCCTTATCTGTTTCTACCTCTGCAACTGCCTGGTCAGCCTTGATTTCGTCTCCTTCTTTTACCAGCCATTTGACAATCGTACCTTCGGTCACACCTTCGCCAACATCCGGAAATTTCACATCTACCATATTTTCACCTTTTCACCTTTTCAACTCAAAAAGCCACAACCTCTCTTATAGCATCAGCTACCTTCGAGGCATCCGGCAGATAATAATCCTCAAGCCTGGGCAATGGTACCGGAACATCGAATCCTGTCACCCTTTTGATAGGCGCCTCAAGGGAAAGGAGAGCTTTTTCGTTAATCCTTGCTATGATCTCTGCCCCGAAACCCAGTGTCCTTGGTTCTTCATGGACAATAACCGCCCTGCCGGTCTTTTTTACAGAATCTATAATGATCCTGTCATCAAGGGGCGAGAGCGTGCGTAAATCTATAAGCTCAACACTGAGATCTTTGACCTGTTCAAGGGCTTCCTGGCACACCCTGACCATGGCACCCCAGGCTATAAGTGTCAAATCCTCTCCTTCCGTGATCTTCTTTCCCACTCCAAGCGGGACAATGTACTCGCCTTCCGGTACTTCTTCCTTAAAAGCGCGATAAAGCTTTTTGGGCTCAAAGAACATAACCGGATCAGGGTCCCTTATAGAGGAAATAAGGAGTCCCTTGGCATCATAAGGCGTTGAGGGAATAACCACTTTTAAGCCCGGGATGTGAATATAAAAAGTCGCCACGGCTTCTGAATGGTGTTCCAGTGCCTTCACACCTCCCCCATAAGGCGCCCTTACTACAAGGGGACAATGGTATGTCCCACGCGACCGGTACCTTATCCTGGAAGCATGGGCTGCAAGCTGGTCAATGGTCATATAGCTGAATCCCTCAAATTGTATTTCAGCAACGGGCTTGAGACCCGAAACTGCCATGCCTATTGCTGTCCCTACTATCCCGGACTCTGCAAGAGGCGTATCGATCACGCGTTCGCTTCCGAATTTACTAAAAAGACCTTCTGTGACCCTGAAAACGCCGCCATCCACACCCACATCCTCGCCCATGACCAGGACAGTTGGATCCTTTTCCATTTCTTCATGAAGGGCGAGATTGATCGCCTGTACCATATTGAGTTTAGCCATACTTATTCCCTCTTCTTTTTTGAGATGAAGCCCTCAAGTTCATCCATCTGTTCTTTTAAGTGCGGGGGCATCTGGGCATACACATATTTGAACATGTTCCCAACCTCCGGTTTATAGCTTTCAGCCTCTTCAACTGCCTTCTCGATTTCCCCACTGATTTCTTTTATCATGGCATCCTCGCGGCCCTGATCCCAGATGCCTTTTTTTTCAAGGTATATTCGCAGACGTTTTATGGGATCCTTTTTTTTCCATTCTTCGACCTCTGCCGCCTGTCTGTATTTAGTAGGATCATCGGATGTTGTATGGGGACCCATGCGGTAAGTGAAGCACTCTATCATTGTAGGGCCGCCACCCGACCTGGCTTTTTCAAGCGCGGCTAAACTTGCGCTATACACTGCCAGAATATCGTTGCCATCAACCTGTATGCCTTCAAAACCATACGCTAAAGCCTTCTGTGCAAGTGTTTTTGATGCGGTCTGCTTTTCCCTGGGAAGGGATATGGCATACTGGTTATTCTGGCAGATAAAAACGGTCGGTGTCCTGAATACGCCAGCAAAATTCATACCTTCATGAAAATCCCCTTCCGAAGTTGCCCCGTCCCCGAAATAAACCACTGAAGCTATGTTCTGTTTCTTAAGCTTCGCTGCCCATGCTGCCCCAACGGCATGGAGAACCT
Organism: Candidatus Methanoperedens sp.; assembly: GCA_012026795.1. Taxonomy (NCBI): domain Archaea; kingdom Methanobacteriati; phylum Methanobacteriota; class Methanomicrobia; order Methanosarcinales; family Candidatus Methanoperedentaceae; genus Candidatus Methanoperedens; species Candidatus Methanoperedens sp. The sequence continues at coordinate 77,110 of VEPM01000014.1, read as the reverse complement.
GGGTAGAAACCGGAATTGCCACAGGAAAGTTCTTCTGGGGAAGCTTGAGGTTTGCATCTTCAGAACCCATCCAGTAAATGTAAAGAAGTGAGAGGGGAATGCCTCTTGCTATCTGGACGCCGTGCTCCCTGAAAGCCGGGAAAAACCAGTCATCGGGTTTCATGGCAAAAGCACTTCCTACAGCTGTCGCCTCCTGCCCCAGCGAAGAACCGAACGTAAGCATCCTCCCCTGGCGCTGGAGCTTCAATGCTTTATCATCATACATACGGGTAAGCACCATAGTCCTGTAGAATTTTACAAGTGTTTCCGTATCCATTTCTGGCTCCAGGCTCTCATCCACATTACCCTGTGCGTCAAGAATAGAAAGCCAATCCACACTCATATCCAGGATTTTTTGTCTTGGCAACTTTTCACCCCGATGATAAATTAGCTCTTAACCTTTTTAATCTTTTCTGAATGGGCCATATACGAGCTTCTTACAAATGGTCCGCTCATAACCCGGATAAATCCTTTCTCAATTGCTATTTTTTTATAATACACGAATTTTTCAGGGGATATATATTCTTTTACTTCAAGCTGCTTTGCGGAAGGTCTCAGGTACTGACCCAGTGTTAGGATACTTACACCTGCGGATCTCAAATCATCCATAGTTCTGGTGATCATATCTTCCGTTTCCCCAAGCCCAAGCATCAGGGAAGATTTGGTATATACGGAGGAAGACAACAGTTTTAATTTACTGAGCACTTCCAGGGATAAAGTATATCCTGCCCTGATATCCCTCACATGAACCTGGAGTTCCCAGACAGTCTCAATATTATGCCCGACAACATCAGGATGAGCGTCTGTAATTTTGCGAAGGCGATCTTCATTTCCCCCAAAATCCGGTATCAGGGCTTCTACAATAATGTTTTCATCAAGGCTTTTAATTTCTTTGATGCAGTTTGCAAAATGCATCGCTCCGCCATCCGGCAGGTCATCCCTGTCCACTGATGTAAGAACAACATATTCCAGACCCAGCTTTTCCACAGCCTGCGCAACCCTTCCGGATTCTGAAGAGTCAAGGGTCTCTCCTTCCTTTCCTTTTTTCACAGCGCAGAACCTGCAGTTTCTCGTGCATATCGAGCCAAGTATCATAAAAGTGGCAGTGCCATGAGTCCAGCATTCCCCGATATTCGGGCACCTTGCACCCCTGCAGACTGTGTTCAATTTTAAGTCCTCAAGGATTTTTTTTATGTCCTCGAATTTTTCCCCGTACGGGGGTCTTATTTTAAGCCATTCGGGCTTATTGGCAACATAAGCACTCACATTTACTCACCTCATAATTTAAACACCTGATAAACTATATATGGATTTGTTGCCATCAATATATTGGTGTGAAATATACGACTATCAGGTGGTGAGAAAATGATAAAATATCGATGCACGGTATGCGGTTATGTATATGACCCTGAGGCCGGGGATCCGCCGAGAGCGAAGCCGGGAACTGCTTTTGAAGATCTTCCTGATGATTGGGTCTGCCCTGTGTGCGGGGTAGCAAAAGATATGTTTGAGAAAATGACTTAACAATCATTATCTCAAACAGACTTGATTTTCTTATTTTTTATTTAATTTGATAAGATATTTATAAAATTGGCTTTAGGAAATCTTATATAACATACGTGATAAAGTTATAAATAGCGATCTTCAGAATACTAAACCGAACAAAACGGGTCGTGGGGCTGGAAATGAAGATTATAAGATAATTGAACCAGGGTTCGGATATGATACTTAAAAGGGATATTAGCAGAATCATTTCTGTACTGATGCTTTTGAGCTTGGTATATATACCTGCCGGACATATGTTTGAGGCTGATCTCAACAACATCAGGGCGATAGAAGCAGTATCTGGAGCAACCTCAACAAACACAGTAACTACACCTCCTATCCCCTCTCCAACAGATAATGCTGCTGCTAATGCCACTGCTGCACCAACTGCAAATGATGCTGCTAATGCTACCGTTGCACCAACAGCTAACGCTACGGCTACTCCTACCCCAACGATAAATGCTACCGCTAACGCCACTGCCAATGTTACTGCCAGCCCCACCGTGAATGTTACATCAACCCCAGTGGAACCCGGAGGACCCGTAATAAATTCATACTCCCCATCAACTCCGGTGTCAGATGTTATTGGAACCACTCGAGCCTTCAACATCACGGTAAACCAGACCGTGAACGTAATATGGCTGATCAATGGTGTTCAGGCTGGGGCCGATACGGGCGTAACTGCTTCAAGCTATACCAACTCAAGTGCATCCCAGGGAACATGGAATGTAACAGCTGTAGCCAGTAATGACAACGGCACTGCCACCCAGAACTGGGATTGGGTTGTGACTGTGCCAGGTTCGCCTTCTATATTAGCATCGGATCCCAAAAGTCCTGTGAATAATCTTGTTGGTACGCCACAAACGTTCAGCATTACTGTAAATCAGACAGGAGATGTGGTCTGGCTGATAAATGACTCTGTGGTTCAGAATAACTCAAATGTAACTGCTGCAAACTATACTAACATCAGCGCTGTCCCTGGAACATTTAACATTACAGCAGTATTCACAAGTATTTACGGTACATCATCAAGCAACTGGATATGGAATGTAAAGAACCCCCCGGAGAATGTCACCAACTTAACAATAATAGCGACAGGGCCGAAATATATAAACTGGACATGGGATACCCCGGAGGATGAAAGCTTTAACGGTACACAAATACTGATAGACGGAGCATTAAAAGATACTCTCCCGGCGTCATTAAATTATTATAATGGTACAGGCTTTATTCAGGGCACGGCTCATAATATTTCCGTGATTGCGGTTGATACTTCTGGTAATAAAGCAATACAGCCCTGGCCTACCAGTACTGGTACCACGACAAATACCCCGGTTGGGAGCGAGGTAACACCTTTAGCATTGCCCCCGGGGGTCACAGTCACTTTTGCAAACATTACGGAAGAAGGGATCACGACAGTATCACCCGAAAAAACCTCTCCTGTGGTTCCAGGCTTTATGCCGCTCGGACCATACATAAACATAACAACAACTGCAAACTTCACAGGTCCTGTAACTATAAGCCTGAACTATACACGACCTCCGGATGGATTTAATAAGAGCAACGTTCGCCTGTATGCTTTGAACGACTCTGCCTGGGAAGACATGACCACTAACATGAACGAGAATACAGTAACTGGAGTCGTATCCGGTCTTCCTCTTGTCGTTGCCGGGATATACCCGCCGCCCAATATTACAATAATCCGGGAGCCTTCTACAGAGATCACTGTAAGGGACTCGATCGTCTTCAATATAAGTATTGACCAGGCAGCGACCGTTAACTGGACTGTAAATGGAAATACGTCATTGGGTCCCCTGGTTATTCCTGCAGGAGGAGACTCCAACTTCACTTTCAATTCAACCAGGATAGGAAATTACTCAATAGTAGCAGAGGCTGAAAACATAAATGGGACAGGCTCGCGAGCATGGAACGTGACAGTACATCCGGTAACTTTCTTTAAAGGAAATCGCATCTGGGATGGAAGCAAACCGGATGAGTTCTCCCTTAACTATACCTGGGATTCTATGAGTTTCTCCGGGTTTTATTATGATATTAACGAAGATGTTGGCGATGAAAGTATTACGATGTCAATGAATGGTTATAAAGATAGAACAATAAGCAGGGGCAACATCAATTACACTACATCCTCCCAGGAAGTGGTCTTTGGGTATGCCGGTTTTGGGAGCTATGACGTTATCGGGTTCATGGCAGATAAGTACTTTGCAGGATACACCGCAAATACAAAACCTCCGGAACCGACATCAGGCATTGATCCCGTTAATACGATTTCCCGGGGACATCTCTATAAGGTGCTTATTGATGATGACACGCGACGCACAATATCTCTGGGAAGCACCCTGGCTCTTCAGGACGGTTATGTTGTAAAAGCTGAAGATATCGACCTTAACGCCAGGACAATGTTAATATCTCTTTTAAAAGACGGGACAGAGGTAGACTCAACTCCGCTCTCGGCAGGTCAGACATATGTATATACAAAAAATGATATTCCTTTAATATTGCTAAGATTTGAAAATGTATTCTCAGGACAGGAGATACAAACTGCGTTCCTGAGAGGATTATTCCAGATATCCGAGAACTATGATACGGTAAGTACAGGGAATGACTTTGGTATTATGGAAATAACCAGTATCGGCGATGAAAGTATAATGATGAGAAATCGTGCGTCCCTGAGTCTTGGTGCAGAGAACAAGATAGACCTGATGGGAGATTTAAAGATAATCGTAGCAGATAGCCCGGATGTCCGTTTTGCTCTATCTGTTGAAAGAACAGGAGAAAGAACAGGAGAATTTGAAGTACGAAGCAATGTTTACAGGGAAAGCGATCCTGTTGACACATGGACTCCGTATAACTTCGGAATGAATATAGGGAAGACAGTCCTGGGGTTTTATTATGACCTGGACAAGGGTATCGGGGAGGAAACCCTGCGCCTTACTGCGCCTCTGGCTGGTAGCAGGACCATCCCGGATGGGGGCTTGCTGTACACGACCACACCCCAGGAAGTAGACTTCGGGTACAGCGGGTTTGGAAGCTATGATGTTATCGGGTTTATGGCAGATAAGTATTTTGCAGGTTATACCACCAACAGCAAACCGCCTGGTACAAGCATTGATCCTGTAAGTGTAATCACGGGTGGTCAATTACATAAGATACTGATTGATGATGATACCCGGCGCACTTTCTCGGTAGGTGGTACTATAGCCCTGAAAGAGGGATATGTTCTGAAAGCAAAAGACATAGATCTTAATGCAAGGACGATACTCTTATCCCTGTTAAAAGATGGCGTTGAGGTGGATGTAGCTCCGCTTTCAGCAGGCCAGACCTATGTGTACACAAAGAATACAGGCGGCCCGGATATTCCTTTAATATTGATGAGATTTGATAATGTATTTTCAGGACAGGAAATACAGTCCGCATTTATCAGAGGCTTGTTCCAGGTATCCGAGAATTATGTTACTATTACTGCCGGGAACAGGTTCGGCAGGATGGTAGTCAGGAATGTGGGAACTGATAACATACAAATGAGTAATGATGGGAGTATCAGCCTTTCTAAAGGTACGAATGAAAACCTGATGGGAAATATCACAGTGAAAGTTGGTGACACTACTGATAATTCTTTGAGGTTTTACTTTGCCGTGGATGTGACCGCAGAGATGATTGCCAGCCGGCTTATAATAAATGCCCCGGCCCGGGCAACTGCCGGTGATACTATAAATATAAATGTTACTGCAGGCGGGAACCCGGTAGGCGGCGCGACGCTTGCAATTAATTCTTCTAACATTGGCCAGACCTCCATCAATGGTACTCTTAATTATACTCTTCCAAAAACCCTGAAAGGTACTTATAATATAACCGCAACCATGTCCGGGTATGATAATGCGACCAGGAATATAGAAGTACTGGAATATATCGAACGCAAGCTGAGCATAGATGCCCCTGCCAGGGCCAACCAGTTTGAAACCATAATAATACTGGTCACTTCAAATAACACGAATGTCAGCAATGCAACTGTGAGCCTTGATAATACGACTATCGGATTTACCAATATCAGCGGTGCCCTGAACTACACGCTAAATACAAGCGGCATTCATAACTTATCCGCATCAAAGACAGATTATATCAATGTTACAAGGGAAATTAACATCAGGGCGCCCTTCTCCGAGTATAAGGCCCTTGATATAAATATCACTCCCAATGTGGTTTTTACTGACGAAGATGCTGTAATCAAATCCAATATCACAAATGCAGGCACCAAAAAAGACACGCTTCCTGTAGAGCTCATAATTAATGGCACCTCAGTGGATAACAGGTCTGTTACTCTTGCTCCGGGTGAGATAAAGGACATTAATTTCACGAGAAAAGAAGCCAGGGCAGGGAACTATACTGTAGAGATCCTTGGACAGAAAGGCTTATTAGAAGTAAAACCGGCGCCTCTTATCTGGAGATTGATACTGATTGCGGCGCTGGTTACAGGTTTAGGGGCAATCGCCATATATCTGCTGACTGCGAAAAACAAGATAAGCTTTGAGGCAATACGAAAAAAATTAGAGCGTAAATGAAAATTATAAAAAAATAATTAAAGAGGGCGAAAATCCCTCTTTTGCAGAGATAAGAGCTATTGTGAAAAGTTCAGGACAGGTCTAATGACTTTCTGATTTATTACCTCCACTATCATGGCATCTGATGTTGTATTGGCCTCAGAGCGCAGAATATAAGCGCCTTGCGTCCGGGGAATCCAATCAACCTTTATGGTTTGTTTTGGTCCTCCCATTAACACTCCTGATGCATTGTATTCCACTACACTGCGGCTTACATTTGTTACTGTTATGTTATATCTGTCGCCAGCGTTGAAATTCATGAAATTCTCCGATAGAATATCCATTGTTGACTGGTTGGTTTGTGGAACTCCGCTCATGTTATCAATTATTTGAACTACTGTGGCTGTTACATTCGGAATAGGATGGTCTGCCGTATCAACATAACTGATATTTGAGTCACTTATATTATATTTGAAATAGATATGTCCTCCAAGAAGTGGGCTACTCGTAGTCACGTTTGTGCAATTTTGTTCTCCTGAGGTCAGATTAAAACTATAATTAGAAGGTGAAAAAATTACATCCGTAAGATTCTGATAAAAATCCATGGTAGCATTGAACGCTAACTCAGTTATATTAAGATTTTTTGTAGCATCATCATTAATCAAACAAAGAGAATGGTTATATTGTCCCGGGTTTGCAGGATTCTGTACTGGATTATCTACAGTCCAGCCATGATCAGGAACACTTCTGTTTCCCCGATCTGGTGGATTCCCTCTGGTCCAGACGACATCAGCTATACGCTTAGTATTCCATGATGTTAGCCAGAAAGTTGCTTCAATTTCAACCCTTGTTCCTGGAGGAATATTTGCCCCATCGGCATTAACATCTACGGCGTGTTTGCCATTATCCGGATTGTTCGTATTGGGAAGTCCCGGCATATTATCCAGATGTGAATGAGCTGGTTCAGGCTGATCGCCAAAATTACTGTTTGAATTCGGGAAAGCTCCAATTATCTTTACTTCCCATCCGTTTATATCGATATTATCTTCTTTTTGCCACAGCTTAAAGTGAAGGTCAGTGGCGCCCTCAGGGAATTGTCCCTGCTTTATAACAAATCTCTCACGTACCCGAACACCTTCTTGCACACCGCCGCGCGTGACAGTTTCATTAGCTGGCGATATCGTTACATTGGAGTTGTTTACTGTTACATTTACTGTATCATTGCCAGGAGCGCATGGTGTCCCATTACTCGTGTTGCTCATGTTGCCACCTATTACATAGTTTCCATTATCTACCTGTGTGGTATTCCATGTAACTGACCAGTTATTTGCCGGATTTGTAGAGTTTGCAATAGGATTCCATATCATACTATTATTAGATCTATATCTCCATTCATTGATATTAGCGATCTGGCAGCCATTCATTACTTGCATTTCCGCCGTATCTACGGCACCATTTACCGTTGATCCCTCTTCAGGAGTGATTATCTGTACCTGTATTGTTGGTCTACCTGTAGCTATCAGTGCTGCGCTGACATTAGCGGTATAGTTTGGTTGAGCTGCAAAACGACTACCATAAGCAGTCAATGTCCCACCGCCTGCAGGGTTAACATGACAAATGGCGCATGAACCATCACCATATACTGCGCTGAAATTTGTAAGATATTCGCTCCGTGCCGAAGCCTCCGGCACTTCTGACAAAGCTACAACTGTGAACAGCAGTAGCATAACTATTATTTTATTCATATATTTACCTCCCTATTTCTATTACACAGATATACTACATCCCATCAGGGGAAGGAGACACCTACGGCGTTTTTCCCGGTAATCCATTAGAGATCATATGCACCACTCTTAAAGTAGAGATCCTGTAACCCTCATAATACAGATGTATTATATCTCCAATTGTTATGTTTATATGCCATGTAATATATAGCTTGTGGGATACTTTTGGAGTATTTTCAGAAACATGCATATTACCCCTCTCCGGCTTACTCTACTGGCGATTTACATGCAATCGATGAATGAAGACGTTTTGAATTATAAACTTCCTCAATAAAATGCTCAATATTCCGGATAGCATCCCACCTGCCGAAATCCTTATATAGCAAATCAAATATGGAATTATCGGGATAAAGATTGCTGGACGTGGGATTATGGGAGAAAGAGTATTGAACGATACGAAATGCAAAAGTGTATCATTTATTGTAAGCGGTCTATTATCAATTTTTATTATTATAATGTTACTGATTTCTGTACCTGCCAATGCGGTTACAGTCGTAATTAGCGGTCTTTCCGGTTCGATCACGCATGGTGATTCCAGGACGTTTAATTTAACAGTAACATTGGAAACTCTTGATAATTTTGTTCCAATTTCCAATGTAACTTTAAATGTAACCGGACCAACCTCAAAACAATGGACAATCGATCCGGTCAACGGTTCAATACTTTCAGGTAATGTTTCTGAAATCTCTATTAATGTAATCTCAATTCCCAATTCAAGCCACTATGGCTTCACTGACTCAAGGCAAGGCGTGGATTCATTAAACAATGGAGTTATTTACAATTTCGGACCTGGATACGGCTATGGGAATAATTCTGGTGAAGACGGTGGAAATATTTCATTCACTTATCAAGTTACACTCTTAACAGATAATCTGACTGTAGGCAGTTATATTGCAAGAGCTTACCTCAATACAGGAGATCAGAGGCAGGCTTACTTTTCTTCCAGTTCATCATCATTCACAGTTGATGCACCTTCCGGAAGTAATGGAGGAAGCGGCGGAGGATCGGCAAGCAGTGGCGGCGGAGGTGGCGGTGGTGGAGGTTCTGGTGAGAATGCATCAAATATCGAAGTAATTGAGAAATATGACCTGGCTATTTACAAGGATAAGCTAACATCATACAGGTTCACAGATAAGAGAAATCCCATAATGTTTGTTAATATAACAGGTGATGTGAATGCAGGAGAAATTACCGCAATGGTAGAAGTCCTGAAGGGTGCTTCCTCATTATTAAAAATCCCTGCTCCAGGGTTGGTTTATAAAAATGAAAATATCTGGGTTGGAACAACCAGTTTCGCAGCCCGAAAGAGTATGAAGGACGCATCCATAAGATTCCGGGTTGAGAACTCCTGGATGGCAGACAACAATATCCGGGGCGAGGATATTTCCATCCTCAAGTGGGGCGGAATATGGAACAAGCTGGAAACAAGAGAAGTTGGTGAGGATGACAGCTACCATTATTTCGAAGCAAAGACTGATTCTTTCTCCCATTTTGCAATAAGCGTACTTAAAGGTGGAGGACCAATAGGAGGCGGGGTATTTCCGGTACCTGTGGCAACGAAAGCACCTGTCCAGGACATCAAGACCTATGTTCTGCCCTATGGGAAGACAACTGAAAAAGCACCCGCTGCAGAAGGATTTGAAGTTATTTTTACAATAGCTGTATTTTCAGCGGCCTACCTGTTCTGGCAAAGAAAAAGATCCTGATGTTTTGTTATAGAGATGCCAAGAGAGAAAATACGTTATTATTAAAAAAACGTATGCTGTTATTAACCAGTACAGGTTGCCGAAGGACACGGAAAAGTTATATGATAAATGTAGAAACGCAGCGATCATATAGAACTGTATAGCCCGGTTCGTTGCAATGCCATAGGCTGTAATTGACGCGCTTGCTGCGTGGAAGAAAATTCCTCAATAAAAGGAACGAAAAAACCTACAGCGCATAATTCAGAATACAATACCGGTAGCAGGAAGCACAGGTGGCTTGAGAATATATTGACAAAGAACGTAATAGGAATACTCACTATCAATCCGGATAATAAAAAGAAAGATCTCTTTAAAACCGGGTTTATGCATGGGTATTATAATTTTGTTATCGTTTACCACGTTTAAGAGAAACCCCTTCCTCACCATCTTGGGCACTTTGCCGGTGCCAGGATCACAGAAATACCATTCTTTCCAAGTTTTTCATTTAAGATTTTCCTGATATTTTTTTCATGAGGATCCACAGTTACAGTGTCCTTGATATAATAACTCAGCAGCCCTGCCAGGTACGGGACGTTTTGTCCTCCTGTCATCGCAGCCACTTCGTTCTGGAGAACAACTACAACGACTTCATGTTTATTATGGACCGCATTAACCAGTGCAGGGATACCTGAGTGTGCAAAGCCAAAATCACCGATAATGGCGATGCCTTTCCTGTTAAAACCGCATGCTGTACTTATTGATGAGCCAAGCGAGAACGCTGCATCGATAAGCGAAAGGGGCGGTGAGGACGTCATGATGGAGCAACCCATATCGCCTGCGACCGGAACATCCAGCTCTTTTATTGCTAAATAAAGGGGCATATACGGGCAATCTTCGCACATGGGGCGAGGCCCTCTTTTTTCTATAGTCTGGGGTACAATATCGCTCTTTGGAGCGTCATTATTAATATTTTCAAGGGCTTTTCGGATATCCTCAACTTCTGCAATTCCATACGGCATGTGTCCCGTGAGCTTCCCAAATACTCTTTTTGAAAACTGCTTTTCAATAACAGGCTCTGTTTCTTCTACCACAAGCACTCTTGAATGCTCTTTTATGAAACGGTCGATAAGTTCAATGGGCAAAGGATTTACGACCGTGAGCGATAAGTGGGACGTATCACCGGATATTATGGAATCAACAAGCGACGAGGGAAAACCGGATGAAATTATTCCAATATTGCCTTTTTTCTTATTGGTCTTATTATTTTTATTATATGTATTCAATTTTGAGGCTTCAGCATACCTACACATCTGCGGATATGATCCGGCATGGAATCGCTGGTGTTTCCCGAGCATAGTTAGATGCCATATTTTTTTATCAATTGGCTTTGATTGGTATGGTTCGCTTTTTCGTACGAAGCCGCCATTACTTTTCAATAACCTGTCAGTAAGCCTGATAATCACGGGAGTTCTCACTGTTTCAGATAACATGAAAGCTTCTTTCACACAAAGATAAGCATTTTCCGTTGTTCCCGGATCAAATACCGGCACTTCTGCTACAAGTCCGTAAAAACGCGAATCCTGCTCATTCTGCGATTTTTCGATGCCGGGATCATCCCCTGCGAAAATCACAACACCTGCGCCAATGGTATGTATCGCCGAGGTAACAAGCGGGTCTGAAAGTATGTTCATACCAACATGTTTTGTAATGACTGCACAGCGTTGCCCGCATACTGACGATCCCAGTGCTATCTCAAGCGCCACTTTTTCATTAACTGACCATTCGTGCTTAACATCTCCTAGTGATTCCATGAGGTCTGTTATCGGATAACCGGGGACGCCAGTGACTCTTTTCACATCACAATCAACAATGCCGCTAACTATTGCTTCAAGGCCATTCATAAAAATACCGATTCATCATTTCTTGAAAACCAGGGAAGAGCCGCAAGTGCTCCTATTATGCCTTTTCCATCTATGCAAATTTCAACATTATTTTTTGCGGCTGTCTCAATTGTTAATTCTTTGGAAATCATCCTGCTTCTGCAAAGCCTGCTGTATTCCATAAGAGAAGAAGTATCAAAACCGGATAAAGCGACCATACCTGTCTCGGATGAGACGCTGTACTTAAGAAGCCCCTCTTTTATTTTGGCAAGTAACTCTTCCTTGGCTCCTTGCATGCACGCAAATTCAAGTACTGTCGCCACGCAGTTCTGGGTCTTGTCAGGCACGGGATAAAGCTGGACAAGCGTGTGTGAAATATATTTATGTTCCAGGGAATCAACGGCTGCCCCGATATTATGGGCAAGAGTCCATGTCGCCCCCACTTCTTTTGAATCAGTATTGTCCATTCCTACGAGTACCCGTTCCCTTCGCGGAACTACGATCGTGCCGCTTGCGCGTTTTCCCCCGCCTGACTCTGAAATATTCGAGCGGATAACGCCCTTTGCGCATGCCCTGCATGTGGTCGCCCCAACGCCCCCGCCGCCGAGGCCGCTATATGTTATCTCTATTTCATCGTCATTCACGAGGACGGATTCAATGCCCGCAGCAGCTGTTGATGATTGCAGTTCCAGGTTTGATCTTCCCACCCTTACCAGGTAGCGCATCATGTCCCCGACAGAGCGGCTTTTTATGACAAGCGGGCTTTTAGAATAATGATACAGCGCCCATGCTGAGCCGCCATAACAATTGGAATGTTCCATAATTTCCACAAATTCATTTTTGTGGTCGGCTACTGCGTAAATACCTTTATAAGGTATAGTATAAGGATCTTGTAGATTCATAAACACTGGTTTTAAGTATTTTATCTGATATATGAGTTATGGGTATAATTAAATGACATATAGAATTCTCTGTATCTTTTTAATGCTCTTGACAATAAATAGTGTTTATGCGCTTGAAGAAGGTGTTTCAGTCCCTCTTGTTGCTGATAAAAGCACAGGTGACGGGGAAGAAGGAATCCTTCTGAGAGCCGAGGTGATAGTGACCAACGGCACAGGCCATGTATTCGTTGATACGAACCCTTACACCCAGGTGGATCTCCAGGGTTCGGCGAGAATCGCAGCCATGGTCGCATCTGATGTCCTGGGGATTGATGAAAAATCGTATGATTTCTATTATATTATAGATATAAGTTCACCTATCATTGGCGGGCCTTCGGCAGGCGGGGCGCTGACCGTAGCAACAGTTGCTGCTATAAACAAATGGCCTCTGAAAAGCGATGTTGTGATGACGGGAATGATCAATCCTGATGAATCAATAGGACCTGTTGGCGGAATACCCTTCAAGCTTGAAGCTGCGGCGGAAAAAAACGCTACGCTTTTCCTGATACCCGAAGGCCAGAGCACTGTAACCGTGACAAAAACAAACACCAGTTCAGGTGGTTCTATTATTATTACAAATACTGAGGAAACAGTGGATGTGGTTGAACTTGGCAAGAAATTGAATGTTACTGTAAAAGAAGTAAGTACGATACAGGATGTTGTCAGGGAATTTACAGGTTATGAGATTACAAAACCAACATATAAAGGGACTATACTGACAACTCAATACATGGACCTCCTGAAACCTCTTGCCCGGGATCTGAAAAACGAATCCGGGTATATGTATAAAGAAATGGAATCAACATTACCTAAAAACCAGTTCCTGGGGACTGCAAAGGATATCCTGGACAGGGCAGATAAGATGTATGATGATAATAAATACTATGCTGCGACTTCCTTATATTTCAATTCAATGTATACAATGCGATTTGCACAGTGGAATGACGGATATGATAAATCGTCTGATAAGGAACAATATCTTACAGAAATCATAAGGAGAGTTGAAAAACAGATTAATCTCTCCGAAAATGATCTTAGTAATTTCACATTATACGGAATAAGTGATGCGGAAGCAGTAGGTGCTGCCGAATCAAGGATTACTGCTGCCAGGGTGAAACTTGATGATGCGAAAAAACTTACTGATGCGCAGGAGAAGATTACTTCACTTGCATTTGCCCATGAGAGAGCGCGTACAGCGCAGTGGTGGCTTACGCTTGCGACGCCTGATGGGAAAATCGTGCCTGAAAAAGTCCTGAAAGACCGCGCAGGATGGTACCTGAGCCAGGCCCAATCCATCAATACCTATATGTTCGCACTGGTCTCAGAAACCGGGTCGCATCCTGAGATAACAGGCGGTGCAGGCGAGGACCTGGACCACGCGCAGAAGGAAATGGAGCGCGGCTACTATGCAGGTGCGATTTTTGATTCACTCCAGGCCACAACAAAATCCAGTACCATGATCGGGTTAATGGGTAAAAAAGATACACAAAAGAAAGTCGATGAGAGTTACGAAGCTGCGAAAGTTGCGATAAACGAAGCCCGTCTTGCGGGGATCGAACCCACGCTTGCAGTGAGCGCTTATGAATACGGGGAAACTATGACCAATCCATATGAACAAATTTCCCAGTATTTTTATGCCAGGACAATCGCAAAGACCTCAATCGTACTTAAATCCCATTCCATTCCCTCAAATCAAACACCTGTTAAACCTGTCATTACCCCTTATGTGTCAGAGCCATTTGAGCCTCTGATGCCTGCTCCTGATGCTACCGTAAAAAGATCAAAAACAAAAATAGAAGTTCCGGGTTTTGAAGCAGTTATGGCTGTATCTATATTGCTGGCGGCAAGAAGATTATATAATAAAAATAAAAAAATCAGGAAATAACCAATCCATTAATTATATCCCCTATGCTATCGTAAAAAGCGGTCATGAAGTACATCATAGTCACCGGCGGTGTGATGAGCGGACTTGGAAAAGGAATAACGGCAGCATCTATCGGGCGGATTTTGAAAAACAAAGGATTCAATGTTACGGCCATCAAGATCGATCCTTACATTAATATCGATGCCGGGACCATGAGTCCATACCAGCATGGTGAGGTCTTTGTCCTTAAAGACGGGGGAGAAGTCGACCTTGATCTTGGTAACTATGAACGTTTTCTTGATATTGAACTAACACGGGAGCATAATATAACTACGGGGCAGGTGTACCAGACAGTCATAGAAAAGGAAAGACGCGGGGATTATCTTGGGAAAACCGTACAGATCATCCCTCATGTGACAAATGAGATAAAAGAACGGATCAGGAAAGTTTCAAAAAAGAGCGGCGCGGAAATTTGTATAATCGAAGTGGGCGGCACGGTCGGCGACATCGAAAGCATGCCTTTCCTTGAAGCGGTAAGGCAAATGCACAGTGAGGAAATGGAAGAGGATATTATTTTTGTGCATGTGACGCTTGTTCCTCTTGACACGCAGGGTGAACAAAAAACAAAACCCACACAGCATTCTGTTAAAGAACTCAGGAGCCTCGGCCTCCAGCCTGATGCAATAGTGGCAAGGTGCAAAGAACCCGTACTTCTTGACACAAAATCAAAAATAGCGCTCTTTTGCGACGTTCCCGTAAGTGCGGTCGTAAGCGCCCATGATGCAAGCGATATATATTATGTTCCTGCACTTATGGAAAAAGAGGGTCTTTCAGATTATTTAATGAAGAAGCTTAATATTACGGAAAAAGAAATCTCTCATGTCTGGGAAACGTTAATGAAGAAGATGGCTTCCATTGATAAGGAGATCCGTATAGCGGTGGTGGGAAAATATGCGCATCTTGGCGACTCTTATATCAGTATCAACGAAGCGCTAAAACACGCAGGAATAGAATGCGGCTGCCGTGTAAAAGCAGACTGGCTTGATGCTGAGGAATTTGAGAGGAATCCATCAGATATTGATATTCTCAGGAAATATAATGGTATCCTTGTTCCCGGAGGTTTCGGTGTGCGCGGGACCGAAGGGAAAATCCTTGCCATAAAATATGCACGCGAGAACAATATCCCGTATCTTGGCCTGTGCCTTGGCATGCAGCTTGCTGTGATTGAATTTGCCAGGGATGTACTGGGATTAACAGATGCGAACAGCTCCGAGCTTGCAAAGACACAGCATCCTGTTATCGATATTTTACCCGAGCAGGAGAACATCAGGAATATGGGCGGTACAATGCGCCTGGGTAATTGCGAAGCGGTTCTTGTGGAAGGTTCCCTTGCCTGTAAATTGTATGGAGGCATCAATCTTATCGAACGCCATCGCCACAGGTATGAGGTAAACCCGAAATACATAAAGCAGATCGAGGCAAAGGGTATGAAATTCACTGGCATGAATGACCACAGGATGGAGATAGCAGAAATACCTGATCACAAGTTCTTCTTTAGTTCCCAGTTCCATCCCGAGTTCAAGTCACGCCCCGGAAAGCCGTCGCCGCCGTTTCTGGCATTTGTGAAAGCGGCTATACAGTGATTGTGGCATTTTTCAGACAGCGTAGTAATAAATCAGATTCATTGACTTTAAGTTCTGTATAGTTTTGACAAAACCAATATATACAATTGTGCATAAGTAAGGTAATATTCTGAAAGTTGGTAACACGATTGGTATGGTCAGTCATGCATATTTCGCCCAAAAGGAAAAAGATACAATAAACCGCAAAAAACGCAAAGCATAGAAGCAAATCTTTGCTCCCTTTGCGTTCTTTGCGGTGAGCGTTCAATTAATCTTTGAATTCCTATCGGCTTATTTAATACTGATTGACTATAACGCCACTTTCGAAAAGGAGATATATGGATAAATTCCAAAAAATAAGAAAAACGACACAATTCACGTCACTTGCCATAAGTTTGATAATATTTACAATAGCAGTATATGGCCTGATAATCCACAATGACCTTTATTTCGAGATAGGACTTCTTCTGATCGGATTTATAATTGCCGGAGGAATTCTCATGGCACCTATACTGGGAAGGTTCTGGTGCGGGTGGCTCTGTCCTCGTGGCACATTCCTTGAATATTTTGTTGAGAAAATATCGAACAAGTCCAGAATACCGGATTTTTTGAGGTCAAAAGCGTTCAAATTGTTCATTGCTTCAATACTAACAATAATGTTTATTATGGTACTTCTTGATAAAAATCCGCTGCTGACATCGGATGATGAGCTTGCCTCGATCGGAGGTTTCATTGTATTCATGTGTATCATGACTACACTCTTGATTTCCATACCTCTGGGTATTATTTACATGCCAAGGACATGGTGCAGTTTTTGTCCTGTTGGATACGCTCAATCACTTATCGCGAAGAATAAAATCCTCAATATATCGATAGGAGATTGCAGGAATTGCAAAAAATGTCACTCATCATGTAATCTTGACCTGTGCAAGGATTATACGGGAAAAAGCAAAAATATAGAATCAACGGATTGTCTCGCCTGCATGAAATGTTCTGATTCGTGCAAGATCGGGGCAAGTAAACCCGTGATCACGCTAAAGGCAGCCTGAAGTTGCCTCTGGTTTCTGGATTATTTATTCGATCCTGTAAATCCTTTCCAGAATAAATATTGAGACATGCTCTTAATTCAAGCCCCGTTTCCTGATAATATATCCTGCGATCACAAGTCCTATTGCGAGTATTCCGGTAAATCCCGGAGATTTCACTGGTGAAGCCTGGGGAATGGTATTATCCGGGGTGTTTCCAGGTTTGGCTGTTTCCACAGCTGATACAGTTGTGACCGTAATTGCAGGCTGCGATGGAACTGCTTGCGGCGCTGACAATTTTGTCTCTTCCGTATGGCAGGCAGAGCACTGCAATCCACTTTGCGACGTTAATTTCCCAATCTTATTAAAGGCATGCAGTGTATCAATATCATGGCATCTTGTGCATTTAGGTACTACAACCTGCCCATTTTCCTGGTGGCAGTTTTGACAATCCACCTTTGAAGCATGGATCGCATGTGGTATCTCGCTGCCGCTGGCTTTGGAAGTACCTTTGTGGCATCCGTAACAACCTTTCTTTTCATCGACTCCCCCGTGGATAGTTGCAACGCTGGAAGCCGAATGACAGTTCTGGCAAATGAGAGTCATTCCTTCTGATTGTAGTGGTTTAACAATAGCCGGAGGTGATTTATGACATTTTACGCATGCTTCATTGTTTCCATGCACCTGTATCAGGTCCTGGTGACAATGGGAGCATACTGCATCTTTCAGAAGATTATTATGTACATCAGTTATGGTTTTATGGCAATATGCGCAGGTCTGTGTGGCCACTTTCCCTGCATGTACCTGATGGATTGGCCCATTATGGCATTTTGTGCACTGGGGTACTGATACATTCAGCTTGTCACCATGACAGTTCACGCATTCCACCGGCTTATTGGCATGGATGATATGCGGGGTATCAGTATGGCATTTTTTACAATTAACATCATTTGCCGTCAGTAAAGATGCTGTAAAGTTTGCTTCTGCTGCATATGCCGCTGTCGAAAATACGACAGGTATGAAAATCAATAAAATAATAAATCTTCCTATCTTCATATCAAATCATCAACCAATACCCGTTTTTGTATGAATCGTGTTGGGCATGTATATTATGTTTTCGATTTGATCACGATATTTCAACTTATTACACTCACGATCCCGTTAAATTCAGAATCATAAGTGAAAAGTGTGTCAATATTATGTCTATCCATCATTGCAATATTGGTGCAATCCGTGAAACTAAAATTCTTATCTTTAAATTTTAGATAAAGATCCCATGCCCTCTCAAAGTCGACAGGCTCAAGGAACCTGAATATAATTGGCCTGGCTCTTGAGAACCTGCCTATATCTTTCGCAAAATTTTTATTGCCAGTCCGAAGGTAAGCAATGGTTACTGCTTCATCAAAGATATAATCGCTGACATACAATTTTCCATATTCCCCCTTTAAAGCCCCGGTCATGATAACAAGAGCTTTATCATGATTTTTATCATCAGCATTTCTTGCAGCTATAAGCGCAGAAGTGTCAATAAGAAGGCTCATGAGTCCCCGTAAAGATATCGGTCTATATCTTCTGAAGAATCTGCAACTCCCCAATGCACAGGCTTTTTCAGCATAATGAGGGCAGTATTATCTTCTTTTTTCAGGAGTTTTTTTATTGTTGCGACATCTGAATTTGAGATAAGTATATCGAGGATTTTTTTCTCTGTAATTTTAATTCCACTGCTGCGTAATTGCTGGAATAGGTTATCAAGAATTATTTTCGCATCCGAACTTATTTTGACACTTGTATTCTCGGCCATATTAGTCTACTTTCTACTTTCTACTAAATAAGATTTTTGAATTAGAAATATCCTCAAATAGTTTCACTTATTATAGATACAGAAACAATAAGGATCCAACAATCGTCAATCACCCACACCTGAAGGCTGTGGGCATGTTCTGTGAGGAGCATGGGTAACAGGTTGACAAGGAGGCATAAATTATGCAGAAGTTAGAAGAAAGAAATACATACACACCCACCGATATTCCGCACGTTAGTGGCAACTGTGATCTATTATTAAACAGAACCGAAACATCGGTTCACGCTGTATCCAGGTATGGCAAAGCCATACGTGTGTGCGACGTAAACTGGCGCAACGGTTTAGAGGAAACTCTCAGTGTAATAGGTTTAAAAACATCTCCTAACAACTCCGATGCGGCTCTAATTGCGACAGAACACGCAAAGCAGAACACGAGTGTATCTGCTGTTTATGTTCTAAACATGAGAGGAAAAACACTCATGCCTACAACACCACAAAAAGCAAAAAAGTTATTAAAGGAGGATAAAGCGAAAGTAATCAGGAGAACACCATTCACGATTCAACTAAAATATGCAACAGGAGAAACAAAACAACCGATAATTCTTGGAGTGGATAGCGGATTCTTGAATGTGGGATTATCTGCAATAACAGACAGGAAAGAAGTGTATTCCGCCAAGGTAATACTTCGCTCAGATACGGTAAAACTCAATTCGGAAAGAAAGCAGTATCGCAGAGCAAGACGCAGCAGAAAAACATGGTACAGACCACCAAGATTCCTTAACCGAAAAAAACCAGATGGATGGCTTGCTCCTTCAATCCAGCATAAACTTGAAAGCCATATCAAGTTAATTGACAACATAAAAAGATTGCTTCCGATTACGAAGATCGTTATTGAAGTAGCTGCATTTGATATCCAGAAAATCAAGAATCCTAAAATATCCGGAGCTGGATATCAGAACGGAGTACAGAAAGATAGCTGGAATGTCAGGGAATATGTGCTTCACCGGGACGATCATACATGTCAGGCATGTAAAGGTAAATCAAAAGACCCGATACTTGAAATACATCATATTATTTCAAGACAAATCGGTGGAAATGCCCCTGATAATCTATTGACCCTTTGCCAGACCTGTCATACAAAAGTTTCAAAAGGAAAACTGAAACTGGATATAAAATTACCCACAAGTTTCAAACCGGAAACTTTTATGTCAATAGTAAGATGGAAAATGGTCAATATGTTAAGGGCTGCAGGAAATATTGTAAATCACACTTATGGATATATCACAAAATTTAATAGAATTGCATTGGATCTTGATAAATCCCATAATACCGATGCTTTTGTAATCGCAGGTGGAACTATACAAGAAAGAAGTCCAGTAAGCCATTTAATCCAACAGGTCAGAAAATGTAATCGTAAATTATTCAAAGGCGATAGAAGCCATATCAAGAACACGGCTGCCCGATTCATTCACGGATTCCAAAGATTCGATAAAGTTCTATGGAATAATATTGAATGTTTCGTATTCGGGAGAAGAAAAACCGGTTATTTTGAATTGAGACAACTTGATGGTACAAAAATCCATGCCTCAGCAAAGGCGAAAGAACTCACGCTATTAGAAACTGCTAATACGTTTTTGATCTCGAATTTGAGGCGGGGTACGCTCCCCCACACTCTAAAGAGTGTGGTTTCCGCTACCGCTACACCCCACGGAGTATTATGAACTCAATAATCCTTCCAGATGCAATAAAATATGACGGCTCCCAGATAGCACCATTATGGGCTTATAGTATGGGGATAAAAGGCGATTCCATAGTGGTTTTCCATGGCCCCATGGATGTGACGTTTGAAAACATGAAGGATCTTGAAGATGAAAAAGCAGGGAAAACCATTATGGGCGATGACCTGATCCATTTTATTGTAGAGAGATTTGATTCACCTGCAAGTATGCGGCTTGCATATTACATGCAGCGCCTTCTTATCGTAAGCATAAGGGATGTGCTTGGAAAATACGGCATAAAAACAACCCGCAACGGCGATGATCTTTTTGTGGATAACGGGAAACTTACTGTAAGCATTGCAAGTGCGGGTGTAACGAGTGAAAAAATCCATTGCGGGATCAATATCACGACACAGGGAACACCTCACGATGTCAGGACCGCAGCACTAACTGAAATTGGAATAAAAGACTGGGAAGCAGTCGCAAAAGATATTGCAGATAATTTTGTCCGTGAAATTGAGGATATTGAAGGCGATATCGTTAAAACAAAAAGCTTATGAAATTGATAAAATCGGGTATTGCCCTCATACTTATTGGTTTTGCAATGGTTTTCATAGGGACTATAGTTTCCTCGCAAAATACAAATATCGGCGGTCTTATTATGATAGGCCCTATCCCCATAGCGTTCGGGACATCCCCTGAGATCACAGTGATAGCGATGCTTATCGGTGTTATCCTGATGCTATTGATGTTTTTCCTCGGGAGGAAGAATGAAATTCCCGGAAAAAAAAGCATTTCAGACACGGAACCTGAGACAGAAGTAAAAGGCGGAGGTGTAATATTGATCGGACCGATACCGATTGTTTTTGGTTCTGACAAACGATATGCGATTATTTCTATTTTATTGACTATAGCGCTTATGATCCTGGCACTGGTATTTTTATATTAGATAACCAATTATGTGCATCGAATCGGTGTGAAAAACAAATGTAGGTCAAATTTTCAGATAAGCTCTTACACCTCATAAGATGCTAAAATTTACGACAGGGAAAAGTAACTATTTTTTAGAATAATAGTAATACACGCAGATCGCTGTTATAAGAATTAAGAAACTGGTAACATTCGCCATAACGATAATAACATCCCCAAGATGTATCCCATACAACGTCCACAGGAAAACGCCTGCGCTGAACTGGAATAAAGTTACAAGGCTCACATCCTTTGAAGATCTGGTTCTATGCATTTTGATTATCTGGGGCACAAAACCAAATGTAGTCAGCAATGCAGCAATAATTCCTATTAAATACCAGTACGTCTCCGGATCCAAAACAGCCTCATTTTCCGTTTCTCTTATCCTCAATCAGTAAATTCATCAGCCTGTATCCTTCCACAAGCCCGAAAATCCCTTCTTTTGCCGCGAATTCATCATACCTGTCCACATAATCAGCGCTTTCCACAGAAGAATAAATTGCAAAGGGAACTGGTTCTCTTGTATGCGTTTTTATGGATATGGGGGTTGGGTGGTCAGGTAAAATAAGTATTTTATAATCCCCGAATCCGCCAAGTTCATTAAGCATACCGCCTACTACTTTCTCATCGAAATCAGAAATCGCTTTTATTTTTGCTTCTATATTTCCCATATGTCCTGCCTCATCAGGCGCTTCGACATGCACAAGGACAAAATCCCGTTCTTTTAACGAATCAAGCGCGTATTGTGCTTTTCCGGAGAAATTAGTATCAAGATACCCTGTGGCTCCCGGAACATCTATGACATTCAGGCCTGCATATTTCCCGATCCCTTTTAAAAGATCAACCGCCGAGATGATAGAACCCGAAGCCCCGAACATATCTTTAAACAGAGGCATTTCAGGCGCTTTTCCCTGTCCCCATGGCCAGATAAGGTTGGCTATGTTCTTTCCTGCTTTTTTTCTTTTGTTATTGATTTCATGGTTTTCAAGAACAGGTCGTGATGCTTTTATAAGTGAAACCAGGTATTGCGAATCCTCACCTCGCGGCAATACATCTTCAACAGGCTGGCCTACTACGTCATGGGGCGGGGTACACTGTGCAAACTCCGCGCGTTTCATTACGAGCAGATGCCTGTAACTTACGCCTGCATGGAACCTGCACGATTTGCCAAGTTCCTTATCTACGGCTTTTATCAGGATACCGGCTTCCTCACTTGAAATATGACCTGAACTGTAGTCGGCGATCAACCCGTTTTTTTCCGTAATAAGATTGCACCGAAAAGCGATATCGTCTTTCTCAAGATTTATTCCTATACTTGCGGCTTCAAGCGGACCGCGGCCTGAATAATATTTATCAGGATCATATCCCATTATGGAAAGATTCGCAACATCGCTGCCTGGCGGCTTATTATCAGGTACGGTTTTTGCAATCCCGCATTTTCCATGCTTTGCAATAAAATCCATATTAGGAGTATCTGCTGCCTGAAGCGGGGTCAGACCCCCAAGTTCAGGAACAGGATAATCGGCCATCCCATCGCCAACGAGAACAATATATTTCATGTCCTCCAAGAAGAATTGCTAATACAATAAAATATCGGTTGGTTCAAGAATAAGCTTTTACCACAATAGCAACGATCAGAACCACAACTACTACGGATTGGGGTATTACATACCATTTTACCATTTTCTGTATCCCATTAACGCGGTTGTTCAGTTCATTCAAATCTTCTGTAAGCTTCTTAACCGAATCATCATTTTGTTTTGAAAGAATTGCTATTTCAGGTTTAACAACCTGTTCCGGGGGTTGTGTAACTTTTGCTACAGGTGCAGCCCTTACATTCTGATTGATGGTTTTTTTAGGTTTTAATATTGGGGGCCTGGCCTTTTCAATAGGCTTGAAATTAGGGTCTCTCCCTTTGCCTAAAGTCTGGAAGATCTGATCTTCCGTTACATCAAGTATCGACATTTTGTACCCTCTTACGTATTTATTATGTTATACAGTTATATAATAGTTATTGTGTAGCATGTGTGAAATAATCTCATTGCCTTCTGATTTTTCCCAAACCCACCGGTTATTTCACTTTCCCCAGAAAGGATTACTTCTGCGTTTGATCTCCATGAATGCCATGAGAGTCTCTTTGTCCTCAATTTTCATGGCTTCGAATAATTCCTGTTCTGCGATTTTCGCATGTTTTTCGGGAATATCAATATAAAGCGTATCCCCTTCTTTTATCTGGCGGCCAACTATAGGCCCATCAATAGCCATAGCCACTTCTTTCCCGGCCTTAGCCTCGCTTATATTCTCGTTGTTCTCCTGTATTCCTTTTATTACTCCGACAATGGTGCCGTCCTCTTTCATTACTTCAAGATTTGTTTTAATGATACCGCCCAGGACACGTACACCAACAACCGCAGGCTTGCTTTGCCTGAATGTACAGTCTGGCATGATGATGAATCTTCCTGGTTTGATAATTGTCTCATAACGTTTTCTCTCAAGGAGTTGCTTTTGTTCCACTACCCATTTCTTATAATCCTCTATTATGCGATAGATGACATTATTTGTAAATAATTTAATATCTGAACCGGATAGTTCTTCTTTTGCATCCGGCAAAACATCTACTTCAAATCCCAGGATTACTGCAAATAGCGGTTCCCTGATTGTTTTTACTTCAGCCACATCACGTTTTGAAATGTCTCCTATATCGGCCTTCCGGATCGGGATATTTTCTTTTTTTAATTCATTCACAAGGGCTTCAAGTGAGCCGATCGTATCTGATTTTATCAATACGCCGTTAGATTCTGTTTCGATCCGTACCGAGTCTATTTCAGATTTTATGGCGGCTCCTACTTCATCAATATTTCCTGTAGCTACGCGGACCTGGGAGCCTGCAAGCGCTCCTTCCAGAGATGGAGCTGCGATCTTGATACCTGAAGCTGCCACGACTTTCTTTACCTGTTTGAATTTCTCTTCGGAGCGCATCTCGGAAAGCGGTCTTGGTTTTAACAGGGCCCGTATTTTCGTTGAAATAGGGGCGTTTCTACTTCCCACAACGATCGTGTCGCCTACGTTTAATTCCCCATCATATAATATCACATCAAGAGTTGTTCCAAGACCAGTCTCTTCTTTTACTTCAAGAACAGTCCCGACGCCAGGGCCAACAGCCCTGTACTCAAGATCTTTTTCAAGGAATTTCTGGGCAAGTCCCATCAATATCATAAGAAGATCAGGTATGCCCTCTCCTGTTTTCGCGCTTACGGGCACAATACCGATGTTTCGCTGGAAATCCCGTACCCTGTCATACCTGTCAGAGCTTAAGCCCATTTCATAAAGTTTGCCTATGATCACGTATATTTTTTCATCAAGCCCGCTTTTTGCAAACCCGGTCTGTTCTGGAAAAGATAATATGAACGGCTTTCCTGGCTGCGGATTCCATCCGGGTACTTTATCGATCTTATTTCCTGCCACAATAAATGGGGTTTTGAATCTCTTGAGGATTTCCACAGCTTCAAGCGTCTGGGGCTGGAATCCCTCATTTACATCCACAACAAGAACGGCAAGATCGGCAAGCGCCCCGCCGCGAGCCCTCAGGGTGGTAAATGCCCTGTGGCCGGGAGTGTCGATAAAAAGAAGCCCGGGGACCTTTGTATCTCCCTTAAATATAGGGCCGCATACACGCTTTATAATTTCAAGCGGCACTTCTGTCGCACCGATATGCTGGGTTATAAGCCCTGCTTCACGCTCTGCTATTGTGGTTCCTCTTATCTTATCAAGAAGAGATGTTTTACCGTGGTCCACATGCCCCATAACGCATACGATGGGGGTGCGCAGGTTTTCGCCCATATTCTATAGATTATGTTAAAAGTATATAATAAAGAGCGTTTTTAAAAATGAAACCTTAATTTTCGTATATACAGGCTTCGTCAGCCCTTGTATATCCTGATATTTCGGATTCCTTAAAATGGATGGTTATTTCCCTGGTTGCAGATTCAGGAGAGTCGCTTGCATGGACGATATTGCGTCCTGTGTCCAGTGCCAGATCGCCGCGAATGCTTCCCGTGGCAGCGTTAACAGGATTTGTAGCGCCGTTAACTGCACGCATCACTGATATTGCATTTTTTCCTTCAACAACCATCGAAACCGATGGCCCTGATGTTATGAAACTTACCAGGGAATTGAAGAACGGTTTTTGTGCATGCTCAGCATAATGTTTCTTTGCAGAATCAAGTGACATCGTATTCATACGCATAGCCACTATTTTTAGTCCACGCCGCTCGATCCTGCTTATAACTTCACCGATAATGCCACGCTGCACCCCATCGGGTTTTACCATTACGTATGTACGCTCCAATATCTCACCTTATGTTGCTGTTTTTCCCCTGGCTTTCCTTCCCGCTTCGGTCCATGCGACTCTTCTGGGTATCCTGCCGAGGTTTAAATTACTCTGGCATTTAGAGGAGCAGAAATAGAACACTGTTCCATCTTTCCTTGCATAAAGCTTGCCTGTACCGGGTTCAATTGCACCTCCGCAGAATGAGCATTTCCTTTTTTCCATGGTCTCACCTTGACATTAATTTCTTTGCTTCCCGTGAGGTTTCAAGCAGTATCAGGGTATCACCAAGTTTTACCGGTCCTACGACATTCCTGGTAATGATCCTGCCTTTATCCCTTCCATCCAGTACCCGGCACTGTATCTGCATGGCTTCGCCGTGCATGCCGGTCTTACCCACGATTTCAACTATTTCTGCAGGATATCCTGCATCTTCATCAGCCATGATCTCACTTCTTTAATGACTGGACTTTCTGTGCCACTTCATCTACCAGTTCTTTACCTTTTCCCGGTTCAACAATTGCCGCCGCGCCGCTGCCCACACTTAACCCGCTTGCTGCACCAAGTTCCACCTGTTTTTTCACATATATATAAGGTGTATTCTTTTCCTCGCAAAGTGCGGGAAGATGCATGACAATTTCAGGCGGATTTACGTCTTCGCCTATTATTACAAGTTTTGCGATACCGCGTTCTATCGCTTTTGTGGCTTCGTTTGTTCCCTTCTTGATCTTTCCAGTATCCCGTGCCATCTCAAGAGCTTCTAATGCTTTATTGGACAGTTCAGCGGGAACTTCAAATTTTATATAGGTTGGTTGTGCCATTTTAATTACTTCCTTCAGGATTTTATCCTTCATCATTCATTTGAATAAAAGTATCGGCGCTTTCTACAGCATGATATGCTATATATTTTGCGCCTATGTGGTCTCCTCATTCAAAACTGTGAACAGTTCTGGTGATACTATTTTAACAACAGTATAATTTCCACTCTGGTTGACATTATACTGTTCGAAACCTTTTTGTGTGCTGTTGGATTTTGACTCGTTAAGTTTTCCCAAAACAGTTGAGTTTGCATCAAGGTAGGCTGTGGTCCGTTCATAACTTCCATTGACAATTCCGATACCAAAATAAAACTGTTTGGCAAATGTTATATTTGAATTAACAATCTGGAATGGCGCTGGTTCCACTTTACTTATAAGTCCTTCGTACTGATCATATGATGTATTTGTTTTATTTTGCCCGTAAATAATTTCCAGGACATTTACAGCAGTCTGGGGTTGGGCAAAAATAGTAGGTGTTCCCATTATGTTATACATCCCATAAAAATCCTGTTCCTGACGCACCAGAATGTTGGTATCAGGTATGACTATATATTCAAAATCATTATTCGGAGTCGCCATTGTATTTAAAAGAAGAAGTGAATTGTTATTTCCTTCCCGGATCCCTGCATAATATAATTTTGTAGTATTTGATTTATAGAGCTTTGTGTCCACTTCCTGAATTAATCCACCGATCATTGTATTTTCCGATCTTGTCCATTGTGCCAGTTGCGGGGTCATGCCTTCAAGATCCGCATAATATGCTACTTCAGCCCCCGGCGGTGTCATTTTGAGAGAATCAGAAATTGAATAGAAAGGCTCGTTGACCGTCCATAAACCCGGGTCGTATTTGCCCAGATCCGTATCCGGAGTATTGGTTTCCTGCGTGGTTTCGTCTCTTGCCCCTGTGAAAAAAAAGGCAAATACCGAGCCTAACATGGTTAATACGAGAAAGGCTGCCAGTAATTTATATGCCAACTGCTGATTCATGCTTCCCATAATTACTTTTCTCATATTAAAGGATAACTTTTATATACGATGTACGTACTTATACATTGATGTACAGGAATGTACAATGATCTTTATGAAAGACTATATCAATAAACTTATCCAGAAACAGAGTCTCACGACAGAAGAGGCACAGCTTGCGATATCTAAAATATTTACCGATGCAACCGATACCCAGATAGTAGCGTTTTTGACGGCCATGAAGATGAAAGGTGAGACCCCTGCCGAGATCGCAGGACTTGCACTGGGAATGAAGAAAGCCGCCAACATCATAAATCCGCAAATCAACGGGACACTTATCGACACTTGCGGCACAGGCGGCGACTCAATGGGAACGATTAATGTAAGCACAGGCGCGGCGCTTGTGACAGCAGGTGCAGGCATTCCTGTTGCAAAGCACGGGAATTACTCTATCACTTCAAGATCGGGAAGTGCTGATGTGCTAAAAGAGCTTGGTGTAAAGATAGATGCGCCTCCCGGACAGGTGGAAAAGACAATTGAGACGGTTGGCATCGGATTCATGCTTGCCCCGGTATTTCATCCTTCGATGAAGCGTGTGGGGCAGATAAGGCGCGACCTGGGTTTCCGGACTGTTTTTAATATCCTGGGGCCCCTAACGAATCCCGCTAATGCAAAGGCACAGGTGATAGGTGTATTTGACAGTTCCTTATGTGAGCCAATGGCAAACGTACTCAATATCCTGGGAACAAAAAGGGCGCTTGTGGTCCACGGCAGCGGCATGGATGAGATATCGACAGCCGGTGAAACACAAATTGTGGAACTGAACGGCGGAAAGCTTACAAAATACACTACGACACCTGAGAAACTTGGTGTTAAACGCGCTTCAATGGAGGACATTGCCGGAGGCACACCGGAAGAAAATGCAAGGGATATTGTGGATGTCCTTAAAGGCAAAAAAGGAGCAAAACGGGATATAATCGCTGTAAATGCGGGCGCAGCGCTTTTTGTTAGCGCACATGCGGAAAATCTTACTGCCGGAATAAACCTGGCAAACAAGGTAATAGATAGCGGCGCAGCTCTAAACAAACTGAAAGAACTCGTAAACGCGGCAGGCGAACCTGAAAAACTTGCAAGGTTCTTATAAAAGGGCTGGATGATGAAAGTAAAGATTTGCGGTATAAAGAGTGAACGCGACCTTGCCATAGCAATTAATGCAGGTGCGGACGCAGTGGGATTTATTACCGAAGTGCCTGTTGACTCCCCAAGGAAGATCACTCTTTCCGAAGCATCAGGATTAATAGCCCGTGTGCCGCTTTTTGTGACCTCCGTGCTTGTCATCATGCCAGGAAGTGCGGATGAGGCCATCGATATGATCCATGCATCAAAGCCCACCGCGGTCCAGATCCATAATTCACTCCCCCTTGAAGAACTTGAGAAGATAAAAGAAACAGGAGTGAAACTCATTAAAACAATTTCCGTTTCAGCACATGCTGATGCAGACATGCTGATTGATCTTGTAAAAGACCTTTCGGGAATAGCTGATGCCGTGCTGCTTGATACTGTTCTTGACGGGAAGACCGGGGGAACAGGTGTTACGCACAACTGGGAATTAAGTTCAAAAGTCGTTCTCAATGCCGGTCTTCCTGTGATATTGGCAGGCGGCCTGAATCCGCAGAATGTAAAAGCTGCGGTCCAATGTGTCCGGCCACATGCGGTCGATACGGCATCAGGCGTTGAGACCGATGGAAGAAAAGATGAAATGAAAGTGATCGATTTTATCAATAACGCGAGGGGACTATGAGATTTGACATTGGTGAAGCGGAATTCATCCGCCTTGCAGAAGATAGACCAGCGATAATCCAACTTAAAGCAAAGGTGGATGCAGATTGTTCACCGCTTGAACTTTATGCCTCGCTTGATAAAAAATGCGCGTATCTTCTTGAATCAGTCGAGAAAGAAAAAAAGCATGCCAGGTTTTCATTTGTGGGTGCCAGGCCTGATGCCATAGTTACGGTTAAGAATCGCATGGTATCACTTGACTACCCGCACAAGACCGATTTTATAGGATTAATAGAATCCTCGATTTCAAAAGTTTGTGAATCTTACAAAGAAAAAAAAGGCAGGATTAAAGCCGATCTTGATACAATGGATGCTCTCAGGGCTTCTTTTTCGGCAACCGATGTTAAATTCAAGGGTGCGGGTTTTGACAGGCAAACATTTCTTGGAGGTGCAATCGGTTTTTGCGCTTATGATATGGTGTATGACTGCTGGCTGGATATCTCTCCAGGGAAAAGCCCCACACCTGATGCGCAGTTTGCGCTTACTACAAAAACCATTGTATTTGACCATCTTACCAATGAGACATTTATTGTCATTACACCGTTTATCCCTGGCGCGGGTGATGCAAAAGAAATTTACAACCAGGCGCTTGAAGATGCGAACGAACTTGCTTCCACGATCAAAGCTGCCCGGCCTTTTGCCCTTGAAAAAAATAAACCTTTAGAGATCAATGGCAATATGGAAAAGAGCGAATACGAAGAAATCGTCAGGAAAGCAAAACAACACATAATTGACGGGGATATCTTCCAGGTGGTGCTTTCACGAAAATATGAAGTGATCACTGACCAGACCCCGCTTGAATTATATACATCCCTTCGAAGCGTTAATCCGAGCCCTTATATGTACCTGTTTGAGTTTAACGGTACTGCAATCATAGGCGCAAGCCCTGAGACTTTAATGTCTGTCCACAATAGAAAAGTCATTATCAACCCAATTGCAGGCACCTGCCCTCGCGGCAAAACCCGGGCAGAAGATGAAGAATTTGCTAAAGAAATGCTTGGCAGCGAGAAAGAGAGGGCTGAACATGTAATGCTTGTTGACCTGGGGCGAAACGATGTGCGGATGGTTTCAAAAGGTGGCACCGTGAAAGTCGATGATTTCATGTCTGTTATCAAATATTCCCATGTCCAGCATATCGAAAGCACAGTGTCAGGGGAACTTCGCGATGAATGCGACCAGTTCGATGCCACACGCGCCATATTCCCGGCAGGGACGCTGTCAGGCGCTCCAAAGATCCGTGCGATGGAGATAATACATGACCTTGAAAAGGATGCCCGCGGGATATACGGGGGAGGCGTGGGTTATTATTCATGGAACGGGGATGCTGATTTTGCTATCGTAATAAGGACGATCATCAAAAATGGAAGGAAAGCAATAGTGCAGGCAGGCGCAGGGATAGTTGCAGATTCCGACCCCGAATATGAGTATAATGAGACAGAGCGCAAGATGGCTGCGATGATAAAGGCGATTGGAGGAACATGATAGTTTCGAGAAGTTATAATAATTCACCGCAAAGAACGCAAAGGACGCAAAGATCAGTAATCATGGCGGCATCGTATGGAAAGGTAAAGCAGCTAAGAACACGGATGACACGGATCGGACGGATAGTCACGGATATATGCGTATCCGTGTCATCCGCGCAATCCGTGTTCTATCGTAATTCATCTGCGTTTATCTGCGTACATCTGCGGCTAAAATCGGTTATTGGAGGAACATGAAAGTATTATTTGTAAACAACAAGGATTCTTTTGTCTGGAATCTTGTGGATTATGTCTCCATTTTCGAGCCTGATACCGTTGTCGTTCCCAACATAATTTCACTGAAAGAAGTCAGGGATATAAACCCTGATGCTATTGTGATCTCACCAGGTCCAGGTCATCCTGCAAATCCCAGGGATATAGGGAATTGCCTTGATATTATCAGGGAATCAACCGTACCTGTCCTTGGCGTATGCCTCGGCCACCAGGCGATAGCAGTGGCGTTTGGCGGCGAGGTGAGTCATTCCCCTTCAGGGCCGCTGCATGGGAAAACAAGTCCCATCAATCATAACGGAAAAGGAATATTCCAGGGATTGTCCGTTCCACTTGTTGGTGGGAGGTATCACTCACTGGCGATAACAGGATTACCAGAGGAGCTTGAGGTTACAGCACGAACGGAAGACGGCATCATCATGGGAATCAAGCATAAGGAGAGACCGATATTTGGGTTGCAGTTCCATCCTGAGTCTGTGCTTACGCCGCAGGGATTGAAGATAGTGGAGAATTTTCTGTCACAAAGTTTTGGGGCTCTGAAAGATAGCAAAACACTTGATGAAATAGAAGACGATTGCAGGAAAATAAGAGCTGCTGCGAGGCACAGGATATGATTGTCCTTGATGTATATTCAATATTTATAAGCTTATAAGTTAAAAAAACATACTAAAGACAAGAAGTCAAAAAAAGACAGGAAGTCAAAAACATGACATCATACAAAAATTTTAAAGGAAGCCAGACTGAAAAAAACCTTCTTGCAGCTTTTGCAGGAGAATCCCAGGCAAGGAACCGTTACACCTACTTTGCCAGCGCGGCGAGAAATGAAGGTTTTGAACAAATATCTGCGATTTTTCTTGAGACTGCGGACAATGAAAAAGAACATGCCAAGGTTTTCTTCAAGCACCTCCGGGGCGGGGACGTGGAGATAACTGCAATGTACCCCGCAGGAGTTATCGGGAACACGGCGGAAAACCTGTTTGCAGCAGCAGAAGGGGAAAAGCTTGAATGGGGAACCCTGTATCCCGCATTTGCAAAGATCGCAGAAAAAGAAGGATTCCCGGAAGTAGCTGAGTCTTTTACGGAGATTTCCGAAGTGGAACAGTTCCATGAAATGCGATACAGGCATCTGATAAATAACCTAAAAGAAGGTTCTGTCTTTAAGAAAAATAAAACTGTAAAATGGCATTGCAGGAACTGCGGTTATATTCATGAAGGCACAGAAGCTCCTGAAGTATGCCCTGCATGCAAGCATGCGCAATCATATTATGAGGTACTTGCGCAGAACTGGTGAGTGAAAAACAAACATTTCTCGGCAATCGAAAAAAGAAGAGAAAAGAATTAATTACAAATAAATGCATTAATACATTAGATATGAAAAGCAAGATTCTGGCAGTGTTACTTTTAATATCGGTTTTAATGAATATATATCTAATCCAGAATCAGCCTTCATCAAAAGATCTTCTTGAGATGAAAGATAAAATAAATCAACTTGAAATAACCAATTCCGAGATGAGTAAACAGATATACAGAGATAATCTTACCATACAGAATTATGCTTCGCAACTTGATCTTTATAGGGAAAAAATAGCAGGTTTTGAAGAAAATCTTAACAACACTCCAACCGGTTTATCCGGAGCCGCAAAACTTGAGGCACCTGCTGTCATGCAGAAGGTGGAGTACATCGAAGATTACCCGTTTGTGAGGCAGCAAATCACTGAGATTGGTTCCATGATGAATATTTCAGTGGAAATAAAACCAGGAAGGGGAAGGATACTTGTCGATACAAAACCTCTTATGGGTGTAGTGTTCCAGGATGCAGCAAACACAGCGGCTTATGTAGCCCAGAAAAAAACAGCGAAAGATCTCTCCGGAAGTGATATAATTTTTAGTATCGATGCCACATATGAAGTTCCATCAGTTGATGGACCCAGTGCTGGAGCGCTTATGACTTTGCTTGTTGTAGGAAGTCTCAACAACCTTGAGCTTCGAAAGGATATGACTATGACTGGCACGATTGACAAGGACGGACATGTTGGTGAGATAGGAGGAGTAATCGAGAAAGCAAAAGCTTCAAAAGATAGCGGGAAAAACTTAATCTTACTCCCCAGGGAGAACAGCAGGCTCATTCAATATACTGAAAAGACAAGAAATTATTATGGGATTACTGTTATAGAGAGGGTGCCTGAAACTATAGATGCAAAAGACTATATTGAAAAAAATATTGGAATAAATGTTGAGTACATTAATAATCTGGATGATGTGCTGAAATATGCTGCATAATTGTAACCAGACACCTCTGGCGACAGCCCATATATCCGGATATGGATGAGATTGGTGCTTATTGTAATTATTGATGCACAGGAAATCATATAATTACAGATTATGTGGCAGGAAAAAGTAACGGTTTCGGAATTTCAATGGATAGGTGAAGAAGTAAGATTGAGAATACTTCCACTATATCTATAAAAAAGCAGTAAAGCCGCCCTGTCCGAATCTGCCAGAGCGGCTTTTATGTTAAACAGGAGTATAATCCTCTGTTATTTCATAGTTTCTAATCCTTGAGCTATCAAAGCATTCAGTACCCAGAGATGAAGATGA
Organism: Candidatus Methanoperedens sp.; assembly: GCA_012026795.1. Lineage (NCBI taxonomy): Archaea > Methanobacteriati > Methanobacteriota > Methanomicrobia > Methanosarcinales > Candidatus Methanoperedentaceae > Candidatus Methanoperedens > Candidatus Methanoperedens sp. Next base: position 43,382 of record VEPM01000014.1, on the reverse strand, counting down.
TTTTCTGGTTGATTACTGTCACTACCCCTATACCCGCGGTTGTATTGCTCTCTGATCGTAAGAGATAATCTCCCATTGTAGTTGGGGTCCAATTGATGGATATGGTTTGTTTGGTGTCTCCTGTTAATGTACCATTGGTTGTATAAACGATCTGATCATCTTCAAGTCGTGTGATAGTTATATTGTATGGGTTACTAGCGTTGAAATTCATGTAATCCTGTGCTAAGATATTCGATGTTGATTGGTTTACCAGTAGAATTCCGGTTATATTATCGGTTATTTCCGTAGGTCTTGCTGCCACTATTAACCCATTTCCTCCGCCACCGCCGCCTCCGCCACCTCCGGCTATCGCCCATTGATCGACTGTTTGGCCTGATGAATTATATATAGTGCCATTCTCTGTGCCATTAATAGTTCCAGAGTTATTCAGTATGCCGAAAATCGCAACAACTCCCGAGCCTCCCTGCTGGCCGGGAGCGAGGCCACCGCTGACTGATAGAAGACCAAGGTTCTGTATTGAATCTGATGCAGCGCCGAGATTGATAATTCCACCACCACCTGCGCCACCCGTTTGATTATTTGACGAATTAATCATTATCCCATTACCACCTGGCTTTGATGAAACTCCGCCACCACCACCAGGACCAGCTTTCCCACCAGTTCCCGGCGGTGATCCATCTTTGCAAGAATCTGCTCCGCCACCGCCACCACCGCCACCACCGTAACGAGCACCATTTCCACCAGCACCACCGTTGTTGCCAAGTGTGCTACCGCCACCGCCACCACCGCCACCGCTGGTCCCTGTTCCTGATCGGCCTGATTTTCTCTGGCCTATCCCTGGTTCTCCACCGACTCCCCCAATACCTCCATTTCCTATCTTTCCATTGCCGCCATCTCCACCTCCGCCTCCGTTCTTTATTTCATCGCACTTACCAGCGACACCAGGATCTCCAGGATTTCCAGGCTGCCAACCCAACCCCCCGACTCCTGCTGGACCAGCGTAAGCTCCGCCACCTCCACCACCACCACCGCCTCCACTATGTATGTTGCCCCTACCGCCTTTTCCGCCGTTTCCACCAGCTATGGAACTCCCGCCTGAACCTCCAGATTCTCCACCAGCTTCCCCAAGACCCTCAGATCCCCCTTGAATAATATTACCACCAGCAACAGACAAACCACCATCGCCACCCCTTGCAAGAATTTGACCTGTCTGGCCCACGATTATGCTATCCGCGAATATAGCTACTGCGCCGCCGCCAGCTCCTCCACCTCCTCCACCAAGCAATCCTGCATCTCCCCCTTGTTCACCTGATATGTTGATCGTTCCATTAACAGTAGCATTGTTTTGCGCAAGCAGGATTAGAGGTATATCTCCCACAGCTCTTACGGTCACTCCATCCGGTATATTTATGCTTGTGAAATCGAAAACCGTAACATTTACGGGAGTATCGTTGGAATTAACAATTACCGTCCGTCCGCCCGTAGATACATTGGATCCTATCTGAAAGGTACCAGCACTGGTATTGAACACTGCATTCTCCGTAGGATTAAAAACTCCCAGAGAACCATTACTTGTGATGGGGAGCGTCGCAGCAGATACAGTTAAGGCTCCTGCAAACAGCAAGAAAATAATTACAATTGTTGTTGTAGCCAGTGGTTTTATTAGTTCAGTATCGATACAATAAGTTAGTCTATCATATAGTTGTACATCTCTTAATCTAATTCTCATTTAAATCCCACTCCTAAGATATATTACATTTTTTCTTAAATATAATATGTTGTACCACAACATTTAAAGGTTGCGGTTGAAAGATGTTTTTGTTATTTCATATCACTTTTTGTATAATAAGCAGGTGCAATAGAGGTAGCGAGGTAAAAATCTTTCTTATTAATTTGGAGGTAAAGCCACCAATCCCACTCAGTACTGTAACAAACAATGTTATCCAATAATATATATCTATATATGCCAATAAATTACGATCATGATAATAATCAAAAGCAAAAAGTTACAATAAGCAATGATCAGATAATAAGATTGAGAATACTCCCACTATATCTATAAAAAAAAGCAGTAAAGCCGCCCTGCCAGGGCAGCTTTTATGTTACCTGTTGAAAGAGAAATACATGTTAACCTTATATATGCCTTTCAGTCGATACTTTAGTTACTCTGCCCTTGGTTCTGCTTCTCCCTTCAATCCAGTCCCCGATCCATGTGCCTATGATAAAGAGTATCGTAAGGAGCAATACTTCAATAAATACAGCCACGCCGCTAAGCGTCATGATTGTAATTGTTGTACCTCCCACAAATAATCCTACTCCTACGAGGATAATGGCAAGTAGTATACCGCCTATTAATCCTTTCCAGAGTAATGTGCTACGATTTTCCTTTCCAGGGCTCACGTAACCGTAGATTATTCCTAATACAAATGCCAGAGTTTCTAATAGAGCCATAATTACCTCCTTTAAGTTTAATTTATCTACTATGCTCCCATTAATATTTTCTTTCCTGTTACTATATATAGCTTCTGTTTTTTTATCAAAAAATTTCAATTCTTGCAGGGGTAATAAAAATATTACCATTGACGTGTGATATTCATTTTTGCTATACTCGCTCCAAATTCTCCAGATATCTCCCCAAAGCTCTCTCTCCCCTATACCCGTTTTTCCTGGCAATTTTTTCCATCGCCGCATAAATCCCGCTACTGTACTGCGCCGCCTTCTTCTCTTTCCATACAAGTTCATCCGGTAAGATTTTGCTTGCCGCCAGCCTCAAAATATATTTGCGTATCCCGTTATGTATTTTGAGTTCAGGAGCGATCCGCAGAGCAAGTTCCACAAAGTTCTTATCAAGGTAGGGTACCCTGAGTTCGACTGAATTTGCCATAGTCACAGCATCATCACGCTCAAGATTATTTTCTGCGATATTGTCAAAATCTTTATTTAGTGCAATCCCAAGTTCCGGCGGTTTCATAGACTCATACCGCTTATATCCCGCAAATAATTCATCAGCGCCCTGGCCTGAAAGCATGACACGAATTCCATCACGGCGAGCATCTCTTGATGCAAAAAATAAAGGTAAAGCGATACTTACTTTCATCGGATCGCACGATTCGATCGCCCGGATCACATCAGGAGTGGCAATCTCTATTTCATCAATGGTAAGTTCATGAAGATGCAGATTATCCGAAAGTCCGAGGAGTCGGGCAGCTTTTTTTGTCTGGCCAATATCATGCGATCCAGCCATGCCAACTGAATATAACTTTGCATCCCTGAATAGCGCAGCAAGGAGCGCACTGTCAAGGCCGCCGGAAAATGCGATTGCGCATGGCACAAACTGTCTTTTCTTCACAGATTGTTCAATCGCCTCAAAAAGCAAATCTTTCGCGGCAAATTCTTCGGCCAATATTTTATCATGGGAAAAACCGGATACTTTTTTTTCAATTATATTCCCGACGCAAAAAGTCAGCATGTGACCCGGCTTAAGAGTTTTAATTTCAGATTCACCTATTGCAGATAATGCTTTTTTCTCGGATGCAAAAGCAAATCCGCTACCAGTAGAATAATAAAGTGGTTTTACACCGGCAGGATCACGTACAAGGGATATTTTTCCATTTTCGATATACGCAAAGGCATAATCGCCATCTGATTCGCCAACTGCGGCTTTTACACCCCTGGATTTGATAAGCTCAAAAAGAGTCTCGCTATCAGAATCGGTTTTAAGATCAAGGGCTTTTGCAATTTCCCTGAAGTTGTATATTTCGCCGTTATATGTGATCGCACCCCCATTTGAGATGGGTTGCTTTTTCACTCCCGTTATTTTAAGGAGAACATTACCAATAGAAATATCCCCTTGCGAAAATATCCCACTGTCATCGGGTCCCCTGTGCCTTATCACCTCAAGCATTTTCCGGACTGCATTTTGCGCATCTTTTCCTGAAGCGCCCGCAATTCCGCACATAATCATTTCAGATACTCATCAATCGCCCTTGCCGCAATCTTCCCTGCGCCCATAGCGCTTATCACGGTCGCTGAGCCCGTGACCGCGTCGCCTCCTGCGAAAACTCCTTTTTTTGTGGTTGCGCCGTTTTCTTTCGCGATGATCGTCCCGTGTTTTGACATCTCAAGCCCTTTCGTGGTGCGCGGCACAAGAGGATTCGGAGAAGTTCCGATAGCGATTATCACAACATCCGCCTCGATTTTATGTTCCGACCCTGCAAGAGGCATTGGTTTGCATCTTCCCGACTCATCAGGCTCACACAGGTACATATTGATGCATTCAATATCAGTGACCCAGTTTTTGGCATCGCCATTGAGCCTTACGGGATTTGTGAGGAGCCTGAATTTGACACCTTCTTCTTTTGCATGCTCTATCTCCTCAGCCCGCGCCGGCATTTCTTCTTCTCCCCGCCTGTAAACGATCGTGACCTCCGAAGCCCCGAGCCGCAGGGCGCATCTTGCTGAATCCATTGCCACGTTGCCGCCGCCCACAACGACCACACGTTTGCCTTTCTTGATCGGTGTATCGTAATCCGGGAATTTGTAGGATTTCATAAGATTTACACGCGTCAGGAATTCGTTGGCTGAATATACGCCATTTAAGTTCTCTCCATCAATATTAAGAAACATGGGTAATCCTGCGCCGGTTCCGAGGAACACTGCATCGAAACCGGATAGTAATTCATCGACAGTATCGATTTTCCCGATCACAGAATCAAGATGAAGCGTAACTCCGAGTTTTTTAACATACTCCACCTCGGCAAGAACGATATCTTTCGGAAGACGGAATTCCGGGATCCCGTACGTGAGAACACCCCCTGCCGCGTGAAGCGCCTCAAAGATCGTAACCGAATGGCCAACTCTTGCAAGGTCTGCGGCTGCTGTTAGCCCCGCAGGTCCAGAACCAACGACCGCGACTTTCTTCCCTGTTGGCCCTGGCTTTTTGGGTATTTCCGCTTCCAATTTACTCTCATAATCCGCGACAAAGCGTTCAAGCCTTCCTATAGAGACCGGTCCTCCCTTCTTGCCAAGAATACATAATGCTTCACACTGGCTTTCCTGGGGGCATACACGCCCGCAGATCGCAGGAAGTGCGTTTACGCTCTTAATCTCTTTTATCGCGCTGTCAAAATCACCTATTGACACATACCTGACAAAATCCGGGATCCTGACTTCAACGGGACAGCCTTCGATGCATTTTGGTTTTTTGCACTGGAGACATCTTTTTGCTTCTTCTATTGCCTGCTCCCTGGTAAAACCCAGTGCAACTTCGTTGAAATTAGAGCGGCGTACCTTCGGGTCCTGTTCCGGCATTTTCTGGCGATCTAACATTTACATCCCTCCCTCTCACATTTATATTTCTCAAATGCAAGCTTTTCCTCGGGCTGGTAAATAGCAAGCCTGTTCATGAGTAACGTAAAATCCACAAGATGCGCATCAAACTCAGGGCCATCCACACAGGCAAATTTTGTCTCATTGCCGACAAGCACCCTGCAGGCGCCGCACATACCTGTCCCATCCACCATTATGGAATTAAGACTGACTATGGTCTTAACATTAAATGGCTTTGTAACACCTGCTACAGCCCGCATCATTACCGGCGGACCTATGGCGATCACCCTATCTACTTTTGTTCCGTTTTCGAGTATTTTTTTAACAATATCTGTCACAAAACCATGGTGACCTTTTGAACCATCATCCGTTGTAATATATAGTTCATCGCTGAACTCTCTCATTTTATCTTCCCATAACAGGAGATTTGCGCTTCGTGCGCCGATGATGGAGATTACTTTATTCCCGGCTTCCTTAAAAGCCCTGGCCTGCGGAAAAACAGGCGCGACTCCCACGCCTCCTCCCACGAGAATTACTGTTCCTTCATTTTCAATATGGGCCGGGTTCCCAAGTGGCCCTATGAAATCCAGAAGGTCATTTCCTTCTTTTAGTGTTGACAATTGTGTTGTCGTTTTCCCCACTGCCTGGAAGATCATCGTAATAGTTCCTTTTTCCCGGTCAAAATCAGCGATCGTAAGAGGTATCCTTTCGCCGGTTTCATCAATTCTCAGCATGATGAACTGTCCGGGTTGTGCTTTCCTGGCAATACGTGTGGCGCTTATATCCATCAAATGGATCGTAGGAACAAGTTCCTGTTTCTTTAAGATCTTAAATGGCATTTTTTCATCTCTATAGGAAGTCACTAAGTGGGTTTGGAATATAAAAATTATCCGTTTCTGAAAATGAGAAAGAAAATCCAGGTAAAATGCTTGTTTATATCAGAAGTGTTCAAACCCGCGCCCCTTAAGCGCTTCAATCCCATTCGGTCTTTTAATGAAAATGCCTTCTTCTATGACCTTCCCTATTATGGTAAATGAACAGCCATTCCTGGCTTCATCGATCTTATCAGGCGCAACTGTGAACAATAACTCAAAATCCCCGCCAGTATAAACAATGGCCTCAAATAATTCATCGTCTTCTAATAGTTTTTTTACATTCATGAGAACCGGAAGCTTATCTTCATATATTTTAAATCCCACACCACTTGCTTTTGCAAGATCGTGAAGTGATAACGCAAGCCCGTCGCTTATATCCATCATCGATGTTACTGCGCGTGTTCTTGCAAGTGCCATTCCTTCATTTATTCTTGGTATCGGTTCAAAGAGGGCTTTTAGTATCTTCCGGTCTACACTAATATTTTTCTTCAATAAAATCAATGCAGCTCCTGCTGTACCAGGATTTCCTGTTACGCATACAATGTCACCGGGATTTGCCCCGCTTCTCCTTATAAGTAAATCCTTATTTACAAGTCCAAGCGCAGTTCCTGTCATCGTTAGTTCCTCGTGTGAATCCATATCACCCCCTATGACCTGTGTCCCGGAACTTCGCGCGCAAGTATCCATACCTTTTATGATATCATCAAAAAAATCAAGCTCTGTATCGGGAGGAACACCAATTGCCATTAAAACGCCAAGTGGTCTGGCTCCCTTTGAAGCAAGATCGCTCAGGTTTACAGCCACCGACATCCATCCTATCTGCCAGCCTGACATCTGCTGCGGAAAATCCGTCTTTCTATGAAGCATATCAGTTGTTACAAGAAGGTAATCGTCTCCTCCTGTGTCAAGAACCGCGCAATCATCATCTCCTGCGCCAGCGATGATATTTTTCCCGGGTTTTGTAAGTAACCGCGCAATACGTTCAATTAAGATACGCTCGTTGAGTTCACGGATTTTCATTGGTGATAATCTGGTTTATATACGTTATAACTTTTCTATCAATTGCATCATTTGCATATGTCTCCTCAACTTTATTAAGAAAAAGAATCAATACATCATGATGAATTCTGTACCCGGCGATCAGGAACTGCCTCTTGAGGAACACATCAAGGAACTGCGTTCAAGGATGCTGGTAGTGGTTATCCCGATCACTCTGATTACTGCTGTTGTTTTCATTTATTCCGGAATACTCTTAAAACTCATATGGAACAATGCAATCCCGGTTCCAATGACGGTATATTCCCCGATGGAATTGATACTTACACGATTCAAACTCTCTCTGGTTGCAGCGCTTTTTATAGGGATACCACTTCTTGTTTATGAGGGATTCATGTTTACTGCAAAAGGACTTTATAAAAATGAAAAAATGTTTTTCATCAAGATCGTACCATTTTCATTTATACTGTTCTTGTTTGGGGCAATTCTTGCTTATTTTGTTGTATTGCCCATCCTGTTCAAATATACGATATTTTATTCAAATGATGTTGCAGACCCGCAGGTTTCAGTCATAAAAACAATTGACACGATAATTACACTGATACTTGGATTCGGACTCGTATTCCAGTTTCCTTTACTCCTGGTATCTGCAATCAAGATGGGTCTATTGAAGCGTGATTTCATTAAGGGAAAACGTAAATTTATTTACGGGGCTCTTATTGCATTTGCATTTTTTATAACTCCTGACCCCACAGCTATTTCAGAACTGATAGTGGCGTTAGTTCTTGTAATGTTGTTTGAATTCAGTCTGGTAATTGCCAGATATTTTTGATCTATATAATATCCACTCTCCGAATTGTCTGATGCTCATATTTTTTCGCACACAACCAGCTCATTCCCGAATCCGAATACATGAAGCGTCCTTGTCCCGGCCAATCCTTCCTCAAGCCCGGTCCTTATCCCCCAGTAGTTTTCAGGATCAATATCAAATCGTAGGACAACATTTTTTGCTTCCAGGGATTTTAATATGTCTTTTAATTTTGACATATCTTTTCCTGCACTGGCCAAAAACCGGTAACTATCCTTAAAAAAACCGGAGCCAATAAGCTTTGATGAAGTCAAAAGTGTACGCCGCTCATCACCTTTATAGAAATATACATCTTTCTTTTCTTTTGCCAGGATCCCGGCTAATTCATTCAGCAGCTTTGCTTTAACAACAGAAGGCTCAGGTTCATAAACATAATTGCAAACCGTACTTTTCCCGATCCGGGGAGCATCGGAAGAACCCAGCCTTTCACCCCCTGGTAGCGCAACTGCACTTCTATCACAGGATTTCAGCGAGCCCAGATATAATGTCAGCCTGTTCAATTGCCCGTTCAACGAAAGGTATTCCCGCTCGCAATCAAGAACGATTCGCGAAGGTGAAATCCGGGGCGGCACATGGAATGCCAGGTCGGGTGTGACATCAGAATATATTTTTAATATTTCAGGAATTGGTGGCTCAAGATTCTCAAGAGTCCTTTCTTTCTCTGTAAGGGGCCTTGCAGGATCGGAAAAAATGATATTAGCATCAGATACTTTTTCTTTTGTTTCAGGAGATAACGCATCGCCAAGTATGAATTCAACGTTATCAATACCATATAACCTGCAATTTTGTTTTGCATACTCAAGCTTTTCAGGATTTCTTTCAACTGCATAGACTTTCCTGCACTCTTTTGCAAAAAAAATAACCTGTCCCCCGATCCCGCAACCCAGGTCTGCGATTATATCTGTCTTTAGCCTTCGTGCGATATATTTTGCGACTATTTCGGGCGTTGAAAGCTGCAAACCTTCTGAATTCGAATAAATGGGTTTTGTGAATTTAATAGTGTGTTTATCACGTGTCATAACATGCCATAATGTCCGTAGTTTCATATTTATGTTATCTCGTTTTTGTAACAATGTAGAAAATCAGTTTTACATTATCCAAAAATATAATTTCGTACATAAACGAACAGTATTTATATTACTAAAACAATTTAGACCCTATGGAGAACAGGACTACAGCAATTTTATATACCGATCATGGTATGATAGCGCTGGACAGTCCGGTAAAATTAAAGATCCTGGAAATCCTTGAAAACGGGACTGCATCATTTGATGAACTTGTGGAAAAATCTACGAAGGCAAAATCCACGATTTCGGTACACCTCGACGATTTAAAAGAATTAGATCTTATCCGGGAACAAACATTCCCGAATGATAAACGGAAAAAATTTTTTGTTTTAAATTCTATATATCTTGCGTATTCACAGACACCAGTGAATAACCATTATAAAATACAAATGGATTGCATTTCAGCATCGAACGGGAATTCATTTAAAGAAAAACTTTTTTACACACTTCGATATGGAATGGAAGCGTACGGGATAGACCCGACACCTATTTTAAAAACGCTTGGGAACAATATCGGCGAAAGAATCGGTCCTGGATTGAAATCCCGTAGTTTTGGAGGCATACTTGAAGAACTATCTGTTTTCTGGGCGGAACATGAATTGGGGAAAATGAACTTATTAAAAGGCGACCAGACAGGAATTTCGGTTACTGGTTGTTATAATTGCGGCAAAATGCCAGATGTGGGAAAAACATTGTGTTCCATGGATGAGGGGATCATTGAAGGGGTCTTATCCAGTAAATTAAAATCGGAATTCAGGGTAAAAGAAATAGAATGTTATGGTACCGGGCATGATAATTGCAAATTCGTCATTGAAAAAGTAGAAGTTTAATAATCATTTAACTGCAAGACATGCATTCAAGACCGCTGAATTTATTGACAACCGGACAGTCGGAATAGTTTTCAGTTTCACAGAAGCTGGTAATCTCGGTCTGTGATGGTTTATGAAACTTCGGGTCAAGCATGCAACGTGTATTTTTAAAGTGCTGGCATCCCATAGAATACCTCCACAGCATTTATTGCAGGAATATCTATTAAACCTGACGATAGAAATCTTATCCCGGTACTGAGCATTCCGTGCAGATATATGCGCCCAACCTCGTATCTTCACAAAATTCAAAAGTACCTTCACCGCAATTCTCGCATATCTTTCTCTTCATTACAAGGTCTGGTTGTATTAAAGTCTCCATTTTAATCACCAGTATATAATGATTATTCATTCTATTTAAAACTTATCACGATTATTCGTGATAATAATTCATACGCCGGGTTATTTAGAGCTTAGTGACTACAAATCCCCCGATTGTAAAAACTTCAGAATATTTTCCGCATCTTTTCCCTTTAAGCCCGGGACTTTTCCAATTTCAGAAATATCCGCTCTCCTTAATTCACCGACTGACCCGAAGTACTTCAAAAGCGCCTGCTTCTTCCTGATACCAATTCCTGGTATCCTGTCAAGCAAAGACTCGCTGAGTTTTTTACCACGCAGTTTCCTGTGATACGAAAGCGCGAACCTGTGGGCTTCATCCCTGATACTTTGCAGCAACTTAAGTCCCGGCGAATCACGAGGCAAGATAACCGGGGATTCCTTATACGGAGTAAAAATATATTCAAATTCCTTTGCCAGGGATGCAATATTCAATTTCAGCCCAATTCTTGAAATAGCATCAAGAGCAGAATTTAACTGCCCTTTTCCCCCATCTATCAGGACCAGGTCAGGCATCCGCTTTCCTTCCTCTTTTCGCCTCGAATATGCTCTTCCCACAACTTCCCCGATCATGGCATAATCATCCGCACCTTCAATTGTCTTTATCCTGAACCTGCGGTAATTCTTTTTATCCGGCACCCCGTTTTCAAATGAAACGAGAGAGCCTGTTGCATTCGTTCCGCTGATGTTTGAAATATCAAAGGCTTCTATTAATGAAGGAATAATGGGAAGTAATAATGCATCCTTAAGGCCTGAAAGTGCCTCATTTGCCCCCTGGCTGTGTGAAAGTATTTCCTGTTTAAGTAGCATTCCGGCATTTTCCGCGGCAAGATCCATCAATCCTTTCTCAACTTTATTTTTTGGCGTCTTGACCTTTGAACCTTTTCCTGAAAGCCACAGGGATATTGTCTCATCTATAATTTCATCCTGGGTTATTATTTCTTCAGGCGGTTCCACATCCTGGTAATATTGTTTAATAATGCTTGGAAGGATCTCTTTTTCTTCTGATCCAGCAGTGTCAAGTGAAAAAGTCTCCCTCCCTTTGAGTATCCCCCCACTTACATGGAATACCTGTGCGCTGCCAGAACTTCCAATAACAGCATATGCAATAATGTCCTGTTCTTTCCTGCCGGGAAGATTCACCCGCTGCTTTTCGGAAAGCTCAAGTAAGGCATTGATCTGGTCCCGTACCCGGGCAGCCTTTTCATAATCCTGAATTTGCGAAAGCCTTTCCATTTCCATATTGAGTGACAGGATCAGCTGGTTTTGTTTTCCTTTAAGGAAAGTTGTGACATTATTTATTATTTCAAGATACTCCTCTTTCGTGATATTACCAAGACAGGGGGCAGCACATTGTTTAATATGATAATTAAGACACGGGGGACAGGGTAATTTCTTCTTGCATCTCCTGATACCAAGACCTGAAGCCATTTTTATCACTTCCCTCACCGCCCTGGATCCCGGATAAGGCCCGAAATATTGCGCCCCATCCCTTTCCCGCCTCCTGGAAACGCATATGCGCGGAAATTTCTCATTGGTTATCTTGATAAAAGGATAATTTTTATCATCCCTGAGTTTTACGTTATAGCGTGGCCTGTGTTCTTTAATTAGATTTGATTCAAGAACCAGTGCCTCTATCTCGTTTCCGGTTGTAATATATTCCAGATCCCAAAAATTTTTCATGAGGAGGCAGTTTTTGGGTGATTCCTGCTCCCTGAAATAGTGACTTACCCTGCCTCGAAGCGAATTTGCTTTTCCGACATAGATCACCTTGTTTTCCCTGTCTTTCATGATATACACACCAGGGGAAACAGGGAGTTTCTTTACATCGTTAATATTTTTTGTCATATCTGTAAAAACCACAGAGAGCACAGAGGACACAGAGAAGAAAAAAACTCATCTCTGTGAACTCTGTGTCCTCTGTGGTTGATTTTCTTATTCAAGATACAATTAATCTGAATAAATAAAAAGTTACCTGCTCATTGTTAATTAGCAGATTTAATGAATCCCGTAATCTTTTTAATTTGGGCATTTTCAAACCTCCACTCCCCAACCCGTCGATAGCCACCCAATTTCATTCTGGACTATTCATCGACAAGTCTATACATATATTATATAGTATATAACATTTACGGTTAAGCCCTTCATATTCAAATTCAAGTTTTTGAAAATATAGTGATTCATTTAAGTATTAGCTACGGATTAAACTTTGATATATAGGGATGCTAAAAAAAGGATATTATTATATAACAATAGGGTAATCTTAATCTTATTTATGCAAAATCCCAATTTTCTTGAAAAAATCTTTGGCAAAACAGCTCAGCTGGTAGTCCTTGAACATTTGCTTGATAATAAGGATAATGACACATACCTGTCAGGGATCGCTGCAGTTACGGGCCTTTCCCATTCCACTGTATCAAGAGTTATAGAGCCGCTCCTTGAACTGAATTTAATTACAGAAAAACCGCTTGGAAAACAGATCCGGGTTTTCAGGCTGAATATGGATAGCGAACTGACTAAATACCTGCTAAAGATCAATGATGATCTGAAAAACCTGATGAATGGTGGTGAAAAACAATGAATGGGGATATAGATAATAAAATAATTGAATTAATAAAGAAAAATGAGAAAATATCTAATTCCGAGATTTCCATAATACTTGGAATTCCTGAAGATGAAGTGGCACAAAGGATAGAAAGTTTTTCAGATAAAAGAGCAAAAATCCTGTTAGTTGACGATGAGATCGATACACTTCTACCTTTAAAGAGATCTCTTGAAACCGAGGATTACATTGTCATTGGAGCAGGTGATGGCAAAGAAGCGCTCATTAAAGCCAAAGCCGAAATTCCCGACATTATACTTCTTGACCTCATGATGCCTGAAATGGATGGCTATGAAGTGTGCGAAAAATTAAAAAAAGATCCCATGACAAAAAATATCCCGGTTATTATACTTACTGCGAAAGATGCAGTCAGGGATAAAGTTAAAGGTCTGGATATTGGCGCAGATGATTATGTGACAAAACCTTTCAACCTTAATGAATTGAAAGCCCGCATAAAAAGTGTTCTTCGAAGGGCAAAAAATTAAAAATGAGATTGCGAGGGATATGTGAGATTACGGTCAGAACTGATTATCTTTTTTTTGATCATATCAGTAATACCTTTATCCGCGGTCGTTTATATATCCTATGAATACAGTAAGTCAGCTATCCGCCAATCGGTGATGTCCAACCTGCTTGGAGCAACCGAAAATACCGGAAATGTGATCGACAACTGGATGGATGCAAGAAAAGATGATATTCGTGTTATATCCCAGTCCAGGGTCATCTTAACAACTGAAAAAGAAAACTTCAAAGAGTTCCTGGACACTTTTGAACGTGAACACAGGGGTGTATACAGGGAGTTCTATACACTTGACCTGGATGGGAATATAATCTTCTCTAATATTTATCGGACAGGAAATGAAAGAACAGAAACTTATTTTATCGAGGCTTCAAAGGGAAAAATGTCTGTATCGAATGTTTATAAATTCAATACTACGGATGCCCCTGAAATAATAATAACCAATCCCATACGTAAGAATGAGGAAATAGCAGGAGTCTTTGCAGCACGAATAAGCCTTGAGAACCTGTACAGGATAATAGAACAGATCGATATCGGGAAATCAGGCGAGGTATTTATTGTCAACCAGAAAGGAGACATAATATTCCACAAGAACCAGTCGCTTATCCTGCTTAATAACATAAATAATAATTTCGCAGTCAGGGAAGTCACATATGAAAAAAACGGTATCAAGGAATATGTAAATTATAAAGGAGAAGATGTGCTTGGTTCCTATTACTGGCTTCCCCTTTACAGATGGGGACTCATTACAGAAAAGAATATTGATGAAGCCTATGCAGGCACACTTATACTGGGGCAGGAGATGGTCGGCATCTCAATTCTGGCAGTAATGGGGGTGATCCTTCTTGCTTTAGTTGTTTCCAACAACATCACGAGACCCGTCAAATCTCTTGAAGATGGTGCTCTTGGATTGCTTCACGGAAATTTCAAGTCAATACCAATCACTTCCATGAATGAGATAGGAAGACTCACTGAGATATTTAATTCGACCGCAAGTGAACTCCTGGATATAAGGAAAAAGCTTGAAGTAAAAATTGATGTAGCAAATAAAGATCTTGAAATAAAGAATAAAGAACTGATCGCCGCAAATCAAGAATTGAAAAAATTAGATGAACTGAAATCTGATTTTATTTCTCTTGTTTCCCATGAGTTGAAAACACCTCTTTCGTCCATGAAGATCTCAGCTGAGTATCTCGAATCTGATGCAAATATCGCTCCTGCTGACCGGAAAGAGATACTTCAGATAATCCTGAGAAATATTGACCGCCAGACCAGGCTCATAAATGATATTCTTGACCTGTCAAAGATCGAAGCAGGCAAGACAGAACTCAAGCTGGATATTATCGGGATAAGGAATGTAGCAGATGCATCGTTTGAGAACATAAAACAGGTTGCCCTTAAAAAAAATATATCCATAATCATGGACGTTCCGGATAATCTTTCCCCTGTTATGGCTGATATGGAAAAGCTTATAATTGTGGTGAATAATTTGTTTGAGAACGCATTAAAATTTACTCCGGATGGTGGAAGTATTACCCTTAGCGCAAAAGAAGATGCTGACGGGATAGAAGTCAGTATGAAAGACACAGGTATCGGGATTGAGAAAGAAAAAATTGGAAAGGTATTTGATAAGTTTTATCAGGTTGACAGTTCTTCAAGGAGAAAAACGGGCGGATGTGGACTCGGGCTTTCTATATCAAGCGGAATTATCAGGGCTCATGGAAGCGTAATTCATGTAGAAAGTGAACCCGGGAAGGGCAGTACTTTCAGTTTCAAATTAAAGAAAGGTTGATAATGATATGAAGAATTATATTGTATTAGGTGCGATCGTATTGGTAGTAGCCTCAGGATTCATTCTCTATGGAATATCCGGAAAAACTGCCATACACAATAACCAAAAATCAATTTTTGTTGTGTCGATGACAGCAGATGAGATGTCAAAGGCGCTTGTGAATAATTCCATTGCGGGTTTTATTTCATGGGAGCCAAACCCTTCAAGAGCAGTTTCCGAGGGTTATGGCAGGTATCTTGTAAATTCCAGGGATATCTGGGAGAACCACCCATCATGCGTGCTGGCTATATCAGAAGACCTGAAGGATGAAGATATGATAAAAGCCCTGGTCTGGGCAGAAGTTAAAGGAACAAGATTCATTAATAATCCGATAAACCGGGAAATAGTCCTGGAATATGGGCAGGAATTCTCAGGAATTAATGAAAATATGACATCAGCAGTCATCAATAATACTGTTTATATAGAATATCCCGATCTTAACGAAACAAAAAAAGCCATTGACATTATGAGTAAAGCCGATGTCTTAAAGAACAATATAACTTCTCTGGGATATAGAGATGTTGATGATTTTCTCTCTAAATTATATATTAATAAATATTATGATGAAGTAAGAAAAAAACTGGATGAAGACCCAAACTGGATTCCGCCCCGTGTTAATGGGAGCCTCAGGTTTGGATATATAGAAGGAAATTCACATTACTTTGCAATATATGTAGCTCAGAAACGAGGTTATTTTGAGAAGGTCGGTCTTATTACAGGGAAGAATCTGCAATTAACGGGTTACAGGAGCGGCAGGGCAGTAACAGAAGCATTAAATCACAGGGAAGTTGATGCTGCAGTAGTGGGAACCTCCGTGCTTTTAAGATATAAAATAAATGACAATGGGCGGATACATATTGTAAGTGGTGTGAATTCAGGAGGGACTTCCCTTGTCGTCAGGGCGGATTCTGATATTAATTCGATTGATGACCTGGACGGCCAAAAGATCGCAACGCCGGGATTTGGCACATGCCAGGATACTATTATGAGAAAGATGTTTGATGGGTATGAGATAAAGACGCAATGATATTATCCCATTTTAGATTTACTTATCAAAAGGCTTAAATGCATCTAAACCATAAAGGGAAATCCCCCCAAAGTCCGGATAGTGTAGCGGCCTATCATGGAGGCCTGTCGAGTCTCCGACCCGGGTTCAAATCCCGGCCCGGACGTCAAAGGTAAGTATGAAGTCTTATCCAGCCAGGGTAATTTGACCTGGCTGGAATCTTCGTATGGGATAGCTTCACCAATATTTAAAAGGTGCTTCAGCATATAATTGTTGACCATAAGCTGAGAAGGGTAGGCTTAAAGTCTTATTACTTTCGTCCAACAATCCCGGTTTAACCCATGCATCATTTACACCTGGTCTAAAACCTTTATCGAGCTTATTTTTTTCACTTCCAGCGACTTCGGACAGGATTAAGGCAAGACCATTAAAACAACTAACGGTGTCACAAAAGTCTCGATCATTGCAGCAACGAACAAAAGAGGCATGATTATTTTCATGAATACATGTAAACTCTCAGTTAACTCATATCTCATGTCTTTCTTTTCTCCTCTCATGGAAATATACATAGAATATCCAAGGCGAAGCCCCAGGCCGGCACTGATCAATACCATGGGAACTTCTATAATACCGTGGGGCAGGAGCGCAGCAAGTACATAAACAATCCCCTCTTCCTTTAATACTTCATTTACGATCAAACCTACTATAATCCCATTTCCACCTATGAAAATTATAGGGATAATCCCTAAACCTGTGCCAAGAACCATCGAGAGCAGGCTCTTTACTGCATTGTTCAGGAAAATAATAAGCATTATTTCGATTGGAGAAAAAGATTTTATCCAGCCAAAAGAATTCTTTAAAATTTCAAGGTAATTTTCCGGCAATCCGAGGTTCTTCAAAGATACCAGCGATCCTGCAATTAGTGAAAATATGAAGACACCGGTGACTATTAATACAAATTTCCATGAAGATCTGATATACTTTAATTCTGTTTCTATTTTCATTTTATACCCCCATAAGGATCCTGAGCGTGTTCCGGACAGCAGGTGAAAGTCCGAGAACCAATATTGCAAGTTTCATAATACCAATAAGCTTTTTTTCTTTTTCATCTTCTAATTTGTTATCAAGCATATATAAAACTGGTATGAACACCAGCAATTTAAGCGGGAACATAACCAGGGCAGGATGATCTGTAAAATTGCTCGCGATATCAATAAAAAATGTTGGAGCAACATGCTTTTCATAATAATTGAGCCAGTCCATGCCAATAAATGTTGATGACGCATCAAGAAGATGGGTAAACAGGATCGATATATTGACTTTATCCGTAAGAAGCGTGAAATTGAGCTGGCGGGATATGAAATATACAATTCCTGTCAATGATATGGCTAATATAAATATAACAGCAGCAGGGTACGGATTCTCAATTCTGCCGACTGCCAGCAGCGCGCTGATATTTAAAAATGCCCATACTGCACCCGTATATCCGAAAAACGTATGGTAATCCCTGATTTTTCCTTTTCGCTCAAGGTAGATTGCGATCGCAAGGATGCTTACAGTCACCGCGAACATGAAAAAATAGATTATAGGCGTTACAAAGAGATACTTCAATGGGGGAGTGAATACTTTTGAATCTTCCAGCACGCGAAGAGCGCAACCTGCAATAATATAGGGCGTTACTGAGATCATGAACCGGCTGTCGACCTTCACGCTAAGTTTTTCCAATAACTTTAAGACCCAAAAAAGGCTTATACCAAGCACGATTGCATAAGTGAGCGTATCCACAGGATTATAAGAAGTATCGTTGATTATGCCGCTTAAGTAATACTTATCTATATAATGCCAGACGCTATCTATTATACTCATATTGAATCCTTATGAAAGAAACAAAAGAAAGTTATAAGAATAAATGGATGCAGCTGCCCAGGAATGTGGTTGTAGGTCATGGTGTGATCAATGACACAGGTAAGGTTTGTAAAGACCTTAAGCTTAATGGGAGCGCGCTGATAGTTACCGGAGCCACAACGCGCAATACAGCAGGAAAAACAGTTGCAGTCTCACTTGAAGATTCAGGGTTTAATGTCGATACAACAATAATCGAAAAACCCACGCTTGTTGAGGTACAAAAAGTAGAACGACTTGCCGGCGAGGTCAAAGCTTCTTTTTTATTGGGCGTTGGCGGGGGAAAATCCATAGACATTGCCAAGCTTGCTTCCATGCATCTTGATATCCCTTTTGTCAGTGTTCCGACTGCGGCATCCCATGATGGCATCGTCTCATCGAGAGCATCTATAATCCGGGATAACAAAACCGTTTCCGAATCAGCACAAACCCCTCTTGCGGTCATTGCGGATACGTCTATTATCGCCCGGGCTCCTTACCGATTACTTGCATCGGGATGTGCCGATATCATTTCCAACTATACGGCAGTACGTGATTGGGAGCTCGCCCACAGGCTTCGGGACGAATCATTCAGTGAATATGCATCCATCATATCAAAACTTACGGCAAAAATACTTATTGAATCAGCGGAACTGATAAGACCCGGTCTTGAAGAATCAGCATGGACTGTAATGAAAGCGCTTGTGGCAAGTGGTGTGGCTATGAGTATAGCCGGCTCTTCGCGTCCCGCAAGCGGTTCTGAACATAAGTTCAGCCATGCGCTTGATGAACTTGTTCCAAAACCCGCACTTCATGGCGAACAGTGCGGGGTTGGAACTATTATAATGATGTACCTTCACGGCGGGAACTGGCAGGAGATCAGGACATCTCTTAAGACAATCGGAGCACCCACAAATGCTTCCGAATTAGGGATAGAGGAAGAGTATATTATAAAAGCACTCCTTCATGCCCATAATATCCGTCCTGAGAGATACACAATACTTGGCACAGGATTAACCCGGGAAGCAGCAGAAAAGGCTGCAAAAATTACAAAAGTAATTCAGCAATAATAATTAATATAAATCAGGTGAAATTTTATGGAAGAATCGGATACAATAATAACATTGATAGGAACAAGGCTTGCAAAAGTAGGGAATGAATTTGTTTTTAAAAATGCAGCAAAAGAATGCCAACCGTGTAAACTCAATAAAACCTGCCTGAGCCTTAATCCTGGAAGCAAATATAAAATCGTGAACATCCGGAATCCGTCAAAGCTTGAGTGTTTCGTGCATGATTCCGGTGTATCTGCAGTGGAAGTAATAGAAGCTCCTATCAGGATGGCAATTGAATCAAGAAAAGCGATAAAAGGTTCAAAGATAGTTTTTGAGCAGCCTCCGTGCAATTACCAGGATTGCGAAAATTATCTCATTTGCAGGCCATCCGGACTACAGGCCGGTGAAAAATTTGTAATTACTGACGTTGAAAGTGATATCTTAGAATCATGCAGGAAAGGTTATTCAATGAAGATTGTAGAGGTCAGAAGATAAGATGAAAAATAACCATTGTTTGGCAAAATATATAACAAAGTGATTCTATACACACTATAAATGATTAAGAAATGCCAGAATCATGGATTCTTCAGAGGCGAAACTTGCGTATGCGGTGAAGCAGGTACGCTCATGCTTAATGATGAACAGACCGAACGTCTTGGCCGTTTCATCTCAGGTGCGCTGCGGCATTTTCCGGATGACCTGGGGCTTGCAATGAACCAGCACGGCTGGGTAGGTGTTGATGTACTTGTGGATGCCATGGTAACGCGGTATAAATGGGCAAACAAGGAAAAGCTTTTTTCGATAATCGAATCTGATGAGAAAGGAAGGTATGAAATAAAAGGAACAAAGATCAGGGCGCGATATGGTCATTCCGTGGATGTTGACCTTGATTATGATGAAAATCTCCTTCCTGAATTGTACTACGGCGCAAGCAGGGAAGAGGTGGATATACTGCTTGAAAAAGGAATAAGGCCAATGAGGCAGAGATATATTCATCTCAGTACAACCGCTGAAAAAGCAAGAGAAGTAGCAAAGATCCATACGGAAGACCCGGTTTTGCTCGTTGTAAATGCACAATTGGCACAGGAAGAAGGAGTCACCATGCTTTCTGCTACTGAGAATATTGTGCTTGCTGATGAGATCCCGCCCCGGTATCTGCGTATGATGCAGGATTAAATCCGGACTTTGAATAATCCCGTTTTCATTTCTTCTATTTTGAATTTCACAGGCAGGAACTGCTCTGTCACCCAGATATTGGTCTTTGTGTGCATAGTAATTATGCGCGTGGTTAAAGAACCGCCTCTGGCCAGCGCAATATAGGGAATCAACTGGTCTGCAAGGTACTCATCAACACCCGCACCCGGTCCCAATTCATTGACCAGCGCCCCGGCTGCAATGGCGCCAACCTTTTCTGCTTTCAGACCCGGTTTTCCGAGGGCAGAGCTGCCAGTAGTGCCGCACCACAGGGTGATGCCGCTTCCTGTTGAAGGATGATCGTTAACTTCTACAGATATGTTTGATTTGTAGCCCTGCTCATGCAGAAGTTTTTCAGCACTAACCGCCTGCCTTTGTGCCACGTGGGAGGGAAGACCGGATGAATGGGATATCCCTTCTATAACAGAACACTTGTTCGTATCAAAATTTGTAATCCTGAGGCTGGATGGATTGATATTGGCATAGACACAGCCTCCTCCCCTTGGATAATAACCTCTTTTGGTCAAACTGATCTCACATTTATATCCCATCTTTCCCAGGGCAGCAAGTGTTACAAATCTCATATAATCGATAGAAGGGGACCACCGGACATCAGTTCCACCTTTAACCTTTATCCTTATTTCACCTTCCGCATGCATAAGTGCAGGCATAAGGCACTGGAGAAAAAGCGATATGCTGCCAGCTGTACCGATATCAACGTCATAATTTCCACTATTTATCTTTCCGGGTGTGAAACTGATCCTTGTCGATTGGAGGCTGCACCCTGAAACCTGTGCATCGCATATCCTGGCCAGCTCTTCCACTGCCTTAACATGCTGTGCAGAAAGCCCGGGTTTTAGCCTTCCCTTCCGTATATTTTCTATTTCGACATGCTTTCCCGTAACAGCAGAAAGCGCAACAGCTGTTCGTAATATCTGGCCGCCCCCTTCACCATACGATCCGTCAAGTTTCATGAATAGCTATTGTCCGGAGATAATATTGAAGTTTGTATTGAGGTTTGCTAAAAAACATAACAAGAATGACGAGCAGGTTGGGGAGTGGGGGTTAGTAAAAAAATGTTACCCGCTCGTCAATTCCTTATATGCATAAGATATACTTAAAATTTATTATGATTTCTATTTTTGCTAAAAAACATAACAAGAATGACGAGCAGGTTGGGGAGTGGGGGTTAGTAAAAAAATGTTCCCGCTCGTCAATATATCCTATATGTCTAAGGAGTATTTTAATCTTTTCCAGATTTCTTACTATCTGAATGATGAGCATGTAATTTTTTGAAAATAGTTCAATCGGTTTTATCGAAATGCTATTTCCACAAGTTCATTAACAACAGCCACAGCCACCGGTGTTCCGCCTCTTGTTCCGACGCATGTGATAGATGGCACAATAAGCGTTCTTACAAGTTCTTTCGATTCGGCAGCATTCACAAAACCCACTGGGGTCGCCACAAGAATGGCCGGAGAAACACCCTCATCGATCATCCTGCAAACAGTGAGTGCTGCTGAAGGTGCGTTCCCGATAACGATGATAGCACCTTCAAGTTCTTTTCCAAGCGCCAAAAAGCCAGCGCTTGTTCTTGTTATTCCTGTATTCCTGGCAATATCGGCCCCTTCATCAAGATCAAGGACACACCTGACGTCGCATTTATGCCCCTGCTTTGTAATTCCAACCTGGGCCATCCTGATATCTGTAAATATTGGGGCACCCTCCCTGATTGCATTTATTCCTGCATTTACAGGGTCATTATTAAACCTCATGAGTTCTGCAAATGCCGGGTCACCTGTTGCGATAACGCAACGCTTCCGTATCCTGTCATGCGGCGTATCTCCTTTTACGAAACTTTCCACAATTCTCCAACTTTTTTCATTGATCTCTTTTGCTTCCCTTGTCCGCGCGCCAAATTCAATACTCATATTTCCTCTGGTATCCGCGGGGTGTTATTATCATGTTTTTCCATAATCTTGATTCACTGTTGCCGATAAGAACGATCGTACTCATATCGATCATATCATTGTACTCCATTATCCTGCCAAGTGTCGTTGCAAGAACAGTCTGACCGGGGCGCGTAGCGCTTTTTACGATCCCCACAGGCGTATTTTCATTCCTGTATTTCCGGATGATCTCAATGGCCTTTGCGAAATTCTCCTTGCGGTTCCTGCTTTTCGGATTGTATATGGCTATCACAAAGTCAGCTTCTGCTGCTCTGTTTATGCGGCGATTGATCATCTCAACGGGAGTCAGGAGGTCGCTTAAACTTATTACTGCAAAATCATTAACCAGCGGCGCACCAAGAAGTGAAGCCGCGGCAGTTATTGCAGTTACTCCGGGTATGACTTCAATTTCGATCTCTTCGGTCTTTTGGGCTACCTCCAATACAAGCCCGGCCATCCCGTATACGTTTGCATCCCCGCCGCTGATTATTGAAACAATATGGCTTTTTCCGAGTTCTACCGCCGACCTTGCTCGTTCAACCTCACCGCCCATTCCGCTTCGTATGGTCTTTTGATCTTTTATAACTGGAGCAATCTGGTCAAGATAAGTCCCATTCCCGATTATGTATTCGGATTCAAGCAGGGCGCTTTCTGCCTTTTTCGTAAGGTGGTCAATTCCACCAGGCCCTATTCCTACTATGTATAATTTACCGTGCGATCGCGATTGTGACATTCCCATAAATCCTCTTTTTTAGTAACAGTTTCTTTTCCTGTGAAAGCGCAAGTGCAGCAGGTTCGCATACCCCGTTTAGCCCCAGGCTTTTTGCTCTGGACGGAGTTGGCGCATGTATGGAATTAATGACATCATTGGAGACGAGTCTCAGCTTTTTTCCGAATGCTGCCGCCGCATCAATAATTCCTTTTTCATTTTCTTTTATCATTGCAGATGCAAAACAATTCACATCCTCTATTCCTGCACCCAATTCCAGAAGTGCTGCGTTTATTGCAACAACCACTTCTGACATTCTGACACCCCTGTTTGCCCCTATTCCCACAACAAGCCCCTTTCTTTTAAGGACACTGACATCGTCCCCAATAATTACGATCTTTGGGCCTTTGATACTCAGGACTTCAAGCTCGCTATCAAGCAATGCAGTATTGACTTTTTTCGTTGAATCCCTGTTTATTATCCTGCAACCAAGACTATCTGCGATCCCCTCCACAGATTCTTTCCCCATAACTTCGGTAGCTGTCGTTATCACAGGGATCATACCCATAACTGCAAGTTTTCCTGCCAGTTCATTCCCGCCATGATGGCCACCAAGGACAGGAATTGCATAATTCAGTCCCGAATCTACGACCACAACTGCCGGGTCTTTCCATTTATCGGAAATAAGAGGGGCGATATTTCTTACAGCAATGCCTGTCGCCATAATGGCTATTATAGACCTGTATTCCTCAAAAGCAATCTTGAAGGCATCTTTTGAGTACTCTATTATGTCCCCGCCAGTAGCGTCTTTTATTTTTTTCGCAATATCAAGATTCCGTGAAAAGGCGATTATTGCAAGCTCACCCATATAGATGAGACCTCTTGAAATTGTGCGGTATCAGGACATTACCGATAATTATCATTGCTGACCTGTTGATCCTTGCTGCCTCGACCCTGTCCGCAATATCGCCAACTGTACCAAGTATCACTAATTCATCTTCCCAGGAGGCATGATAAACAACAGCAACGGGCGTACCTTCAGGATATTCCACTTCCTGCATGACCTTCCTGATTTTATCAGTCCCAAGATAAATTGCCATCGTGGCATTATGGCGCGACAGTTCCCTGATCGAATCTTTCTGAAGTGTTGTTCCTGCGGGTCTTGTGATAATAAGCGTCTCTGTAATGCCATTTATCGTAAGCTGGGTTTTTAGCGTGGCTGCTGCGGCAAAAAGTGAAGTCACTCCTGGAACGATTTCCACATCTATACCGCGTTTTTTCAGGCTGTCCATCTGTTCGATGATCGCGCCATATAATGAAGGATCACCGCTATGCAGCCTGACAACGTTTTTTCCCTCATCCACTTTCTTTGAAAGTACATCAGCGATATCTTCAAGTTTCATCCCGAAGCTATCAAGCTTCTCACCATGCACGTAATTTAGAACAACCGGATTGACAAGCGAACCCGCATACATGACAAAGTCTGCTGATTCCAGAAGTTCGCGCCCCCTGACTGTGATGTATCCGGGGTTTCCGGGGCCTGCTCCCACGAAATGAACAATCTTTTTTCTATTATTTACCCTGGTTTTTCCCCGCTTTGCCACCACCAGGCTGAAATAGTCACCTTTTTCGGGGATTTCACCAGTGACCAGTTCATCTTCCATGAACAGGCGCCGGGCAAAAATAAATTCGTTAAAACCCTCTTCTATCAAATTTTTCTTAACATCTTCAGGATGCTTTGATTTCAGGATTATCTTTGTATTGACAGGTGAACCGTCACTTACCACGAAAGAGCTGTCCATACTAATATTTGTACGGGCTGCCTGGGCTGTTATCGAGCTTACGCCGGGGATTGTTGTAATTTCGACATCAGGATATTTCTCCTCAATCGTTCTTTTAAGATGTGAGAATGTTGAAAACACATTAGGATCGCCCAGGACTGCAAACGAGACCATTTTATTTTTTGCCTCAACTGCTACGATCCCTGCATTTTTTTCCCATAACCTTGACAGTTCTTTCTTGTCCTGTATCATGGGAAAATCAAGTATCCGGGCTTTAGCATAAGGCGAAACAAGCTTCTCTGCGAGTTTTCCGGGAACGAAAACGCTCCTGCTTTCTTTCAGGGCTTTTATGGCAGCAAGAGTGAGCAGATCCGGATTTCCGGGACCAAGACCGATACCGATCAACATTATAACCCACCAACTAAAAGGAAAATAGGATTTTCAGGTTTGAACATAGTACCTCCTGCAAGCTCATTTCCCCTTGATATTTGTATCTGTAACAATTCCTTGAAAACATTATTCTTTTTCATAATTTCCATGGCAGTAGCAACTGTTTCAAGCTTAACGGCGTTTATAACGAACCGCATTTTCGGCTCTTTTTTCTTTTCGATTAATATTTTTAAAACCTGTTTGATATTTTTGCTTCCTCCTATGAACGCACAATCCATATCAATATCGAGAAGCAGTATAATCGCTTCCCCTTTTAATAATGTGATATTTTTTATGCTTCGTTCTTTAATATTTTCTGATGTTGCATTAATAGCATCATCCCTGTTGTCAATTGCAAATACATGTTTTGCCAATCCGGAAGCAGCTATCGAAACAGAGCCACTGCCACAGCCTATATCCACAAATACGTCGGTGGATTTAATCTTGAGTTTAGATAGGGCAATTGCGATTATTTCGGGCTGTGTGGGGGTTCCGGCTGGATAGAGCATATGTGATCAACTTAAATAAAGTTGTGTTAAATCAATTTTATTTGATATAATAATTTGCCCTTCTTTGCTTCCTTTGCAGTGTTTTACTGAATAACAGAATCACCTTCACTCCCTGCACACAACACTTTTATTTAAGAAGCCCATGCTGGAATATAATGATGTTCTCTCACTTCGGTATGACAATCAACTCCCATGAGATCGTCAATTCCATTACAGACAGGGGCATCCCTGTTTTTCACACACCTGAGATGCACATCAAGCCCTTCATTTGCCGAAAAAGCACCTGTAACCTCGCGGATATAATTGCAGTCTACAAAAAATCCGAAAGATATTATATTGTAGGAATCGAGATCAAGGAATGGAATGGTGTGGTTAATCCAAAACTCGCGCTTTCATACCTTGAAACATATCGTGATACCTGTGAATATTTTTATCTCGCTGCAAAACACTTCTCAAAAGCAATATTTGATATAAAAGATATAGGCCTATTTGATCTTAATACCATGACGGTTATTAAAAATCCTGCATATCTTTTTCCAAATCCTGATTTCAGGGCGCACCTGATGAAGCGGATAAAGAAACATTACCAGGTGCTAACGGGTGTAGTTGAAGATCCTTTCCAGAGAACGCTTCTCCAGTTTTAGGTAATCTCAACATAATGATAACAATTATATTGAGCATAAAATTTCAAGTCATCTATATATGCTGAAAAATACATTTTTAATTAATACATAATGGATAGATATAATATTTGTTAGATAGGTGATTGGAATGTTAGAAACTTCACAGGATAGAGCGAAATTATTAAAAGCTGGTTTTTCCGGCAAGGAAATAGAGAAGCTCTATATTGAAGGGAATAACATAAAAATAATAAAAACTCCTGTTCTAATAGATCTGGCTTTTTGGAACTATTAAATCCACATTTTCGGAAGTATCTGCCGGATATTAAATATATTCTGTGACAAAGTTTATATTAAAAGTGATTGTTTAAGAGATGGGATTATGAAACCTGGTTATATTCTCTCAATAATATTGGCATCCATGTTGATTTTATCATTTGCCATAGTCCTGATTAATAAAGATGTTCTTCAAAAAGATACACCCTGGATTCCTCCTTCATCTGTCTCTATCCGCGATGTTGATGTCAAGCCAGTCGAAGTGACAAGTGCGCGGATAGAATTGAATGTCACTGCATACATAAATCATAACGGAGGCAAGACCCGGAATGCATCAATGTTAATAAAGGCTATAAACAGTGACACAAGGCTACTTGAGACCCAGGTTTCTGCCCCGATACCCGAAACAGAATCCGATATAGAAAAAACCTTATCTGTTTCAACGAGCCTTAATGTAGAGAGAAATGGCGGATATGAGTTGAATATTCTTCTTTATGATAATGGAACCATTCGCGATAGCGGCACAGTCAGCATCCGGGGATTGAATGCTCTGACACCTGAATCAAAGCGCAGCGGGGTCACACTAAATAATATCGATTTCACGGTTGGCGGTGTGTCGGCTGGAAAGGTCTCAATAAAATCCGATATTTACCTTGAGAATAGAGGCCCGGATATTTCCGAGAACCTGAAAATGACCGTCAAAGCAAGAGAGGCAACATCCAACCTTATTGCAGATAAAACAAATGCCGAGACAGGCGCGATCGTGAATGAGACGACCGCAGTCAGAAGCGTGCAGCTTGTTGTTCCTGATGAATATAATTATATGGTAGTTGTGGAGCTGTGGCGGGGAGATACCATGATAAACACATGGGAAAAGCCTGTGCTTCTTGCACCAACAAAGACAGTTCCCAAAGAAAGCGTGGAGAAAAAAACGAATATCGAGGTTTCCAAGTTCGTGCGTGAGAGTGCAGATGGACAAAGGGAAGAAGGTAAACCATATCCAACTCCGGCTCCGGCATATTCAGAGGCGCCTAAAGAACCGGGATTTGAAATATTTGCAGCAATATCAGCTCTTTTAGTTGTTTTTATATTAAGAAGGAGGTCATGAAATGGTCAATAAGGAAAAAATCGAGGATTATTTTTATCTGGGAATATTTTTAATAGCAATGTTATTCGCTTTGATAGCTATTTTCAATCTGTATAACGCCATAAATATGCTCATAGGGAACTTCATTCAATACAAATATAGGCCCATATTTGATGCGTTTTATGCACTTTCGGTGCTGGCGATCAGTATTTATTTCATAAAAGAAAGACTTATAAAAAAATAGTGATTTAAAAAAATAGTGATTTTGTGAAATTCCAATATTACTTAAATATGCAATGTTTATTAAACAAATATTTTTGATATTAATTATATTTTTAATATCAGGATGTATTGACTCTAATGGACCAACTCCAGAAACACAAATTATAGCTACAACTACATACTTTCCTACTCCTACTCCAAGACTATCTCCGATTAACACGCCCTCTTCTTTACCCACGCCTGAACCGGTAATTATAACTCCGACAGGCGAAACTGATTTTGAACCAGATAAAACTTTCCAGAGAAAGTTTACTTGGAATTATGGGGGAACTGAATGGTATTTAACAATGAATTTTGATGACGGAATTTATAACGCATACAAGAGTAGAAGCCATTCAAGAGATTACGATTTATTCGCGTCTGATCCTTACGATGACGTACTAATTAAAAGCATAGCAACTACTCTCAAAAAAGTCGGAAAAGATAACGGGTTAACTGATTCAGAGATTCCTTATCTGACAATTTCTTTTATACAATCTCTTCCATACACTTCAGACAAAGTTACTACAGGCTTTGATGAGTATCCGAGATTTCCCTACGAAACTCTCTACGACGACGGGGGTGATTGCGAAGACACATCGATTTTGGCAACAGCAATACTTCAAGAAATGGGATATGGGGTAGTATTGATTGAATTGCCAAAACATATGGCAGTAGGAATTAAATGCAGTCCTGATATATCGGGATATTCATATAATTTCAATGGTCAAAGATATTGCTATCTGGAAACAACAGGCGAAAACTGGCCAGTTGGACAATTACCAGATGAATATAAAAATTCAAAAGCCAAAATCATTACTATTTATGCAAGGCCGGTTTTAGATGTAAAATTTACTTCAAAATACGAATACAATTCTAAAGATGTTTATACAGATGTAGATGTCACAGTTGAAAACCTTGGATCAGAAACTGCCAAAAACACCAAAATTTATGTTGCTCTGCAAACATCCGACACTTCAAAGGTTTGGAGTCAGATAGAAAGCCAATACGTTCAGATAGAGCCAGAGAGCAGTTATACGTATAATGTCAAAAATCTTCATGCTCCTACAGGGAGAAACTTTAGAATTTATGTCAGGGCATATGGAGATAATGTCATATCGGACGAGGAATTTAGTAATTGGATAACGTGGACAAAGAATTAGGTATCATGAAATAATAATGATGATATTTCACTGATTTTTTCATCAAGTTTGATATACCCCCAAGTAAATAGTAGTTCTGGAGTTATTTCCATGCAAAAAACAAAAATACTTTTAGATGAAAATGACATTCCCAGGAAATGGTATAATATCCTCCCGGATATGCCTACCCCGGTATCTCCGCCTCTAAATCCGGGAACTAAAGAACCGATAGGTCCGAAAGATCTTTCGCCAATATTTCCTATGGAACTTATCAAGCAGGAAGTCAGCCAGGACAGGTTCATTCCGATCCCTGATGAAGTCAGGGATATCTATGCATTATGGCGTCCTTCTCCCCTCTACAGGGCTCATCGTCTTGAAGCTGCCCTGAAAACTCCGGCAAAGATCTATTATAAGTATGAAGGTATAAGCCCGGCAGGCAGCCATAAACCCAATACTGCAATAGCCCAGGCATATTATAATATGAAAGAAGGGACACAAAGGCTGGCGACCGAAACCGGAGCAGGACAGTGGGGATGTGCACTCGCACTCGCAACTTCGTATTTCGGCCTTAAATGCACTGTGTATATGGTAAAAGTAAGTTTTACGCAAAAACCATACCGCAGGTCACTAATGCATCTGTGGGGCGCTGATGTTATCGCGTCTCCAAGCAACCTTACAAATTCAGGAAAAAAGATATTGTCTAAAGATCCCGGATCACCAGGCAGTCTCGGGATTGCAATAAGTGAAGCTATTGAGGATGCTGCAAGCCATGAGGATACGCATTATTCACTCGGGAGCGTTTTGAACCATGTAATGCTTCACCAGACAGTCATTGGCCTGGAAGCCAGAGAACAGCTTGCCCGGGTTGAAGAATATCCGGATTATATAATCGGAAGTGTTGGCGGCGGAAGTAATTTTGCAGGCATTAGTTTTCCTTTCCTCAGTGATAAGATATCAGGTAAACATGACGTAAAAGTGATAGGGGTTGAACCTACCGCGTGTCCAAGCCTGACAAAAGGAGAGTTCAGGTATGACTTTGGAGATACAGCCGAACTTACACCCCTTTTGAAAATGTACACGATGGGACATGAATATATACCTCCATCTATCCACGCAGGAGGGCTGCGGTACCATGGAATGTCCCCGATTGTGAGCCAGTTATATACCGATAAACTTATAGATGCTGTTGCATATCACCAGAAAGAGATATTTGAAGCCGCGGTTACGTTCGCAAGAAGTGAAGGTATAGTCCCTGCGCCTGAATCATCGCATGCAATTAAATGCGCAATAGATAAGGCACTTGAATGTAAGAAGAACGGTGAAAAAAAGACGATCCTGTTCAACCTGAGCGGGCACGGGCATTTTGATATGAGCGCATATGATAGTTATTTCAGCGGGAATATGAAGGACTCAAGTTGAAACTTATAGAAAGGCTCTTTGGAAAAAAAGATAATGAAGGAGAAACAATAGCCGGGGATAAGCTTCCGGGATGGCTTGAATTGAGATCCCGGCAAATTTCTGAAAAAATAGAAAAGGAGACGTCTTCCTTTTATCCCCGGATCGAAAAAATACTCAGGAAAATAAAAGACAGCACAGGCGAGCTTGAAAACGCAAAGCCTGAAGGAACATTCCATCTAAAGATAGTCAAGGTCGCTTCAAGCAACAGGGATAATATGGCAAAGCAGGTGAGGATGCTTCTTGAGAACATAACTGTCCCCGGGGAAAAAGATGTAAAATCAATAGCGGCTTTTCATGAAAGCGCAATCCAGACCCTGGGGATATGCCTTGAGAATATGATGAAAAGCTATCAATATACGAAACTTGTGTATCTTGAGGAATCAAAAAATGTTATTGCTGATGTTAATTCCCTTGGGAGGCTTCTTAATGATTTCATTGAGCCTGTTAATTCAAGAAAGCAAGTGCTTGACGCCCTGGATAAATCGCAGGAACTTGTACAGGTTATCAGGAAGATAACTCTTGATATTGAGCAAATGGAACGATCCATAAAAGAGAACGAAAAAAAGATCGTTTCATTGAAAAAAGAGACCGGAGAAAAGCAGGACGCACAAAACCTCCTGTATACGGGTGAATCCTGGATAGAATATGCCAGGTCAAAAGATGAACTGGTTTTGCTTGAAAATGATGCTAAAGTGAAAATATCTGAAATTAACAGCATAATATCACCACTGAATAAAGTTATTAACAGGCTGAAACAATTAAGTGATAGCGGCAGATTTGTCCTTAAACCCGAAGACCGGGATGCATTGAATTTATGCTTATCCTGTCCTGTGGATGTTCCTCCGGAGTTCTTTGTTGAATTACAGAAAATCGTTGAAAGCGGGGTATTGAATCTTCCAAAAACAGATAAAATCATTCCACAGATTCAACTGGCGTCATCATCTATTGGAGATAAGAAAACGGAATATTATGCGATCGTTAAGGATATCGAACGTAAAAAAGATGAAATTTCAAAGATGAAGATAATTAAGGATGAGAAAGATTTGAACGATGTGTTATCCACTTTGCAGGATAAGCTTATAGCATCTGAAAAAGAACTTGATGTTTCAAAAAAGCAGCTTGATTCACTTAAAATCGAAATTGAATCGAAAAAGCGTGAATTGCAGGATAATGTATCTGTGATTGATGGTAAAATGAAGATCGCATAAAGTGAAGCTCCCAATCGCAGCAGCGAGGTATCACGATAAAATAACATGCAAAAGTGTATCTATTATTAAACATAATATCATACTGGGAGATACGATGACAAACCTATTATATGTCCAGACAAGCGGAATCGATAGACCTGAGCGACTTTATTCCCCTTTTATCCTTGCGCAGACTGCAAAGGCGATGGAAATTGATCCTATAATCTATTTCCTCGGGATGGGGGTTACGGTTGTGAAAAAAGGAAACGCTGAAAAAATTAAGATGGGTTCTTTTCCTACTCTTAAGGAAGTAATGGACCAGACCGTAAAAGCAGGTGTAAAACTCATGGTCTGCGAGCAGAGCTGCCAGCTCATCAATCTTGAGACTGGTGATTTTATTCCTTCAGCCGAGGTCGTGGGAGCTGCTACGCTTAACGACCTTGTCCTTGAAGCTGATGGCACTATGTGGTTTTAGGAGGTTTTCAAGTAACAACATGAAACAGGTTTACATGGATTACGGCTCAGCTTCACCCATAGACGAACGCGTGCTTGAAGCCATGATACCGTTTTTCCAGATAGAGATCGGGAATCCGTCATCCCTTCACTCGCAGGGGCGTAAAGCAAAGAGAGAACTGGAGAACGCACGGATCAGCGTGGCAAAATTGATTGGCGCACCAAATCCAAAGAGCATTATATTCACTTCCTGTGCAACAGAATCCAACAACCTTGCAATCCGGGGCGCAGCTTTACGTTATAAGGATAAAGGGAATCATATAATCACAACTTCGATAGAGCATATGTCAGTGATGAATACCTTAAAAGACCTGCAAAGAAATGGATTTGATGTCACATATCTTCCCGTGGATAAGGACGGGCTCCTGAATCCCGAACAGGTAAAAAATGCCATAACAGGAAAAACGATCCTGATTTCAATAATGTATGCCAACGGCGAAGTTGGAACGGTCCAGCCGATAGGGGAAATTGGCCAGATCGCTTCTGACCATAAGGTAATGTTCCATGTTGACGGGACTGCCGCGGTTGGTAAGATTCCGGTGGATGTTGAAAAGGAACATATCGATTTTTTGACCATTTCCTCAAATGACCTTGGCGGTCCGAAAGGTGTGGGAGCACTTTATATCAAGCAGGGCATAAGAATTATTCCTTTCATGCTCGGTGGAGGGCAGGAATTCGGGATGAGAAGTGGTTCAGAGAATATTCCGGGTATCGTCGGGATGGGTAAAGCCGCCGGGATCGTACAAAAAGAGATGTCTGAGCAAAGCTCAAGAAATATGAAAATGCGGGACAAGCTTATCGATAATATCCTCAAATTGGAATATACCTATCTTACAGGCCACAGGACAAAAAGGCTTCCCAATAATGCAAGTTTCAGGTTCAGCTTCATAGAAGGTGAAAGCATCATACTACAGCTTAATGACATGGGGATAACAGCAAGCACAGGATCGGCCTGCTCTTCAAAAACTCTTGAGCCGTCGCATGTTCTTATCGCGATGGGACTGCGGCATGAGGAAGCTCACGGCTCGTTATTACTTACGCTTGGACGCGGCAACACCGAAGAAGATGTGGATTATGTCATTGGGTCAGTCCCGAAGATCGTTGCAAGATTGAGGGAATTGTCACCTCTTTATGTGAGGAAATGATATGGAAGAACAATTCGAATATTCAGAAAAGGTAATGGATCATTTCAGGAATCCGAGAAATGTGGGGCAGATAAAGGATGCAGATGGTATAGGAAGAGTTGGAAATCCGGTGTGTGGTGACTTAATGGAGATGCAGATCAAAGTCGAGAATAATATCCTGAAAGATGTGAAATTCAAGACTTTCGGCTGCGGGTCTGCTATTGCAACAAGCAGTATGATTACGGAAATGGCTATCGGAAAAACTCTTGAGGAAGCCCTTAAGATAACGCGGGGTGAGGTTGCTGAGGAACTTGGAGGTTTGCCCCTTATCAAGATGCACTGCTCTAACCTTGCAGCAGATGCTCTTCATGCAGCCATCAAGGATTATATGTCTAAAAAAGAGGAGAAGGCAAAGCTTGAAGCTGAGAGATATGATTTTGACGTGATCATAGTGGGCGGCGGCCCGGGCGGGCTGGCCACAGGGATTCTGTGTGCATACCGGGGACTTAAGACAGCGATATTTGAAGCTTCCAGCTGGGGCGGTATCCTGTCATGGTTATGCCCGGACAAGATGATCGAGAATTTCCCCGGGCTCTGTGAAAAATCAACATGTTCCGATCTTATCAATAGCTGGATGAATGAAGCAAAGAAACTGAAGGTTGAAATGAAAAAGGAGCGGGTGAATGAGATCACGCAAGACAAGTTGGTCATTACAGAAAGCGGGGAATACAGAGGTAAGATCCTGGTTCTTGCAACTGGCAGTTCTCCCGCGACAGGCGGTATAAAGGGTGAAGAGAAATTCAGCAAGGATGAAAGGGGAGTATATTATTATGTAAGAAACCCCCAGAATTTCGAAGGGAAGCGCGTCATAATAGTAGGAAGCGGGAATTCAGCAGCAGAAGCAGCTTTAAGCCTTGCCGATACAGCGGATCTTATTACTATTGCCTGCAGGAGTGGTGAATTAAAGGCAGTACCGAATAAAATCGAGCGCCTTAAAGAGATCGATAAAATCAAGGTGCTTTATAATACCGAAGTTGTTGAGATTTCAGGCACGGATAAAGTCGAAAAAGTGGTAATGAAAGACCTGAAGGAAGATGAAATCATCCAGCAGGTTGTTGATTCTGTCGTGCTGGCTGTAGGCCTGATCCCAAACACTGAGATTTTCAAGAAGATCGGTCTTGAGATGGATGATAAAGGATATCTTAAGACTGATAAGGCCCAGAAGACCAATATTGATGGGATTTATGCTGTCGGTGATATCGCTTCTGATCTTGCCCTCGTTGTAGTGGCCGTGGCGAATGGAGCAACTGTGGCTCACAATGCATATGTTGAACTGAGGAAACCATATTGGAAATAGCTTCATATTTTTATTAAATTAATATTCCAGTGATGGGGTAAAGTTTGGGAAAAGAGATTTAAATACATAAAAAAATGTAAGATTTGTAGATAAGAAAAAGATGGGCGGGTTGGGGGGCAGTGGTATCTTTTCCAGCAAAGATATTCTCAGGTCAAAGCTCATTAAATGTGTTTAAATCAGCTTCCATATTTTTTGAAATGGAATATAAATCAGAGTATCCATTATTACCTTTTCCTATTATTCCATTCTTGATTAAAACATTAAGATGATGCCTGATAGTTTTATAATCCATATTCATAACTGTTGATAATTGATGCGCATTATAAGATCTGTCATTAAGATGTTTCAGAATCAATGCTCTTGTCTTTCCTCCGCGCGTACCCTGAATCAGGTAGCAAAGAAGCTTCTGTTGTTTATTGGATTTCTTGATTTCTTGTTTTAATAATCTATTTTCAGTAATGTCCCTGGCTATACCATGAATTTCAATTGTTTTATTACCTTCTTTGATTTCCCTGATTTTTATCTCACACCATCTGTGTTCGCCATTCTTGCAAACAATCTCGATGATATCTATCTGATCCAACTTTTCTCCGGAAAGAAACTTTTTCCGGCGCATATTAACGGTTTTTAAGCTCTCCTGTGTAATCCATTTAGAAATATTTGTACCAATTACCTCTTCTTTAACACATCCGAGTGTTTGAAGTCCAATCTTATTCATTTTCAAAAAATTACCTTCATCATCGACCACGTACATGGCATCCTGGGCGTTTTCAAAGAGGTCACGATATTTTTCCTCGGATTCTTTGAGCTTCATCTCCTGTTTTTTATTTTCTGTGATATCATGAATAATGGCAACAACTTTGTTATTTCCTTTGATCTCTACGAAAGTGCTTGACACATTCAGATATTTTATTGTGCCACATCTCGTTTTGATTTTGATCTCATGAAATCCTCCCCTGTCTTTTTGAACACCTTGCCAGTGCCCTGTTACAAATTCTTTCGAGTCATCAGGGATTACTTTCATGAAATCCTGGCCAATAATTTCTTCCTTTAGCCAGTCGATTGTTCTAAAAAAAGAATCGTTTCCGAACTCAAATTTGCCATTTTCATCCACTACAGCTATTCCATACAATGACGATTCGATTATCATCCAGAGATATTTCTCAGATAAAATGGATTTCTCTTCTTGTTCTAACAATAATTCTTCAAGCTTGTTTTTATCAGATTTTTCATATATTGATCGAAAATGCGTCGACAAATAATCACCAATATAGTTTTCTTATTCTAATGATTCACACTTCCCATGTTACATATAATCTTTTTGTCTAATAGGGGGATTTTCATCAATTATTGTTCCAATAGTATTTATTCAAGAAAAAACAATAATTGATGCAAATGTCTATTATTGCTAAAATCACCGGTTTTTTTAAGAAAAGCACTCAGGATTCAGAAAAAAACGAACAGCTGGATGTTCATATTTATATAGGTAAATATGTAAAACAGGACTATATTGATATCGGGGAAAGCATAGCAATTGATGGAAGAAGAATAATAATTAAAAAATCCGGGAGTGTAATGTCTATCCCCTTTGAGGCTATCGTAAAAACCGGTGATAATATAAGAGTTGGAGATTTTAATATGGAAGAATCCCTGAGGCTGGGAAAAGAGTGGAATGACCAGAAAGATGTATTGAAATTTGATGATAAAGGCATGATGATCCAGTGATCCGGCGCTCTTTTTCAGTTACCATATGGTATTTTTCATGACTGATTATAAACAATGTATAATTGTACGCGATGACCTGAAATTATCAAAAGGCAAACTTGCGGTCCAGGTCGCTCATGCAGCTATTTCCACATATGAATTTACAAGCGAGAAAGTCAGAGATGCATGGAAAGAAGGAGGCCAGAAGAAAGTGGTCTTACGAGTTCCGGGCCTGAAGGAACTTTTTGAATTAAAGGAGCTTGCAAGGAGACATGGTCTTCCAGCCGTACTCATCACCGATGCAGGGTTGACCGAAGTGCCCCCGGGAACGACTACGGTGCTTGGAATCGGGCCTGCCGAGGTCGGTGAACTGGATAAGATAACGGGTAATCTGAAGCTTCTTTAAACTATTTCCAATTCTTCCGGCTTTTCGCAGGCAATCTATCTCCGCATGCATGACAGGATCATTTTCCTGGACGCGCCTGTTATGCCTCCGCCCCACGATTTTACCGTTTTTGTGCAATGATCACATCTGCCTCATTTTTATAAGAATCTCTCCAGAAGATTATACTCTTCTTTCCACCAGCTATTGGATTCGATTACACCAAAATCAGGCAAACCTTATCATATTTCCCGCCCTTAAAAGAAGAGAAAAGATATGTTCACAATAATCACAGGCGCACAGTTCGGGGACGAAGGAAAAGGCAAGATCGTGGATATGATGGCTTCGCAATACGATATTGTGGCCCGTTTCCAGGGCGGGGATAATGCAGGGCACACCGTTGTTGCAGAAGGTAAAACATATAAACTGCATCTTATCCCATCGGGTGTGCTTTTCGATGCGCGCCTGCTTATCGGCCCGGGTACTGTGATGAATCCGGGAATACTGATGGAAGAGATCGCCATGCTTTCTGAAAATGGCGTGGAAGTTCCCCCGGCAAAGCTTGGCATCGACGCAAAGACAAGCATCATAATGCCTTATCATGTGGCGCTGGATGGTCTTCGCGAACAAAAACGCGCCGTAAAAATCGGGACAACGAACAGGGGTATCGGGTTTGCCTATATTGATAAAGTGGGGCGGGAAGAGATACAGATGGCGGATATTGCTGATAAGAGCCGTTTTATGCGCAAACTTGAAGAAATAGCGCCCCAGAAAGAAGCAGCGATAAAAGAAATGGGAGGAGACCCGAAGATCGCAAGGTCAGGAATTGATGCATATCTTAAGATCGGACAGAAATTAAAACCATATATCACCGATGTTTCAAAAGAAATAAACCAGGCTTTGAAAGACGGTAAAAAAGTCCTCGCAGAAGGTGCACAGGGAACACATCTTGATATTATTCACGGTACCCAGAAATTCGTCACCTCTTCAAGCACTGTTGCAGGTTCAGCATGCGCCGGGCTGGGTGTCGGCCCGACAAAAGTGAATGAAGTGATAGGAGTAATAAAGGCATATATTACACGCGTTGGAGAAGGGCCGCTTCCGACTGAGCAGAAGAATGAAGTCGGAGAACACCTGCGTGAAAAGGGCGGCGAATTCGGGACAACGACCGGGCGACCCAGGAGATGCGGCTGGTTTGATATACCCCTTGCGCGAAAAGCTATCAACCTCAATGGATATACATCCATGGCTCTCACAAAACTCGATGTGCTTTCAGGGCTTAAATCGATAAAGTTGTGCCTTGAATATGAAATGGATGGAAAAAATATCGATTACATGCCTGAACTTTCCGATGACGTTGCCCGATGCAAACCCGTCTATATCGACATTCCTGGATGGCATGAGGATATCACAGATACCGAAAGTTTCGTAGACCTTCCGGAAAACGCAAGGCTCTATGTTGCATTACTTGAAGAATTGATGGGGGCAGATATCGGATATATTTCCGTGGGGCCGGGCAGGAAGCAAACTTTTATGAAATAACTTTTACAGCAAGCTATTTCCTCAATATCAAGTCAAAAACATATCTTTTCACTCGTGGCGCCACATTCCCGCAATCCCTGGAGAAGTCAATAAACCATCCTTTTTCTTCAAGCAGTCTCCTGAAATGAGGTATCTCGAAGTCCTTCTTGAAAGTATAGAAGTGGATATATCCTCCAGGTTTCAAAATAGATTGGGCAAAATCCAGGAAGAAGTCCTGGCCATAAGGCGCTGGCATCACGATCCTGTCAAACCTGTTTTTGAAAAGATTATTAACATTTCGCGCATCGCCAAGAACAATATTTGCTTCAATACGGTTCAGTCTAATATTTTTTCCCAGGAAAATGCAGGCTTCCCGGTTGTTATCAAGTCCTGTGATGTTGACGTTCCGTTGTTTCTTTATCGGGATGAGAAATGGCCCGACGCCTGCAAATAAAACAAGGACCTCCTCCCCATCATTTGCTTTTTGCGCGATCCTGCCCCGCTCATAATACATTTTTCCTGAAAAAAAGGTTTTTGTTACATCCAGCTGGAAGACGCAGCCGTTCTCCCTGTGCAGCGTGGTCGTCCTGTCACCGAGCAGCAGTTCAAAATGCGCTACACGCGCAGCACCTTCGATTTTATTGAGCTTTCGAAGGACTGTTTTTAAATCATTCCTGTGAATTGACAGCGCCTCTGCAATGAGATGTTTTTCAGGATCAAGAGGTGGAGGGACGTTTATTATTGCGATATCTCCGATTACCTCAAAGCCTTTAGGGATGAGCGCGAGTTTTTCGGGAGGGAGCTTATTCTGGAGAAGGGAATGGAGGGACATATTCAGGATTCAATACGTTTAAGCGCGCTTGCAAGCATTATCGCCCTCGTGTAATGTCCCCCTACGCGCGAAGTATCCACGAACACCTTCTCCATCAAAACAGGCGCGCCATGGCCGTATCCTCCCCCGAGGAACACAAGAGTCCTAAAAATAAGGTTACCGGATATCCCATCGGGCGCCATGATGAAATTCGCATCCTCGATCGCATCCTCGATGAGTATTGAATAATTCTTTGCTTCGATTCCGAGTTCACGTACTTTTCCGGTCACACGTTCTGCATCTTCAAGAGTCCTGTCAACGGTCTTATCCCTCCCCATATCCTCAAAACGCCCGCCTGATAGTATTCCCACTTTCATTTCCACATCGAGGCGCCTGAAATGCTCCGCGCCGCGCTTTATTAACTCGACTTTATCATCAACGGAATTTCCTTCATCGATCCCAACAGGCGCAAGGAAAAACGGCCGTCCATCTGCTGTTTCTAATAATGCCACCCTGTATAGCTTTTTCATATTCAGCGATCTTTTAAGCTCAGAAAGTGTTTTTGTCGCACTGAGCGTTCCCCTGACTGCTCCGTCTATTTTACCACAAAGCAGCAATTCGATCAATTTCTTCGGAGGCTCATTTGAATGGATTATCTCAAGGTCGGTACCTACTGCTTGTATCCCATTTTCATCCCCAACGAGCACAACATCAGCGTATTCACAGGCAGCCTCTGCGCTCCGTATCAGTTTTTCTGAGACTTTGCCTATTCCGAGGCCAATACGCGCATGATTCTTTCTTGCTTTTTCTTCGATATCGAAAAGGATAGACATATTGGATTGCTTTATGATTTCTTGCCCAGTTCTTTTGAACGCTCGCAGGCCGCAATAACTGCATTCATCATCGCGATGCGTACACCCTGTTCTTCCATGACCCGAAGCCCGCGAATAGTTGTGCCCCCCGGGGATGTCACCATATCCTTTAATTCTCCCGTATGGCTCCCGCCATCAAGCGCCATTTTTGCAGAACCAAGAACGGTCTGCGCCGCAAGCAGTTTTGCAGTGTTCCTGTCAAGTCCTTCATGCACACCGCCATCTGCAAGTGCTTCGATTATCATGAAAATATATGCAGGGCCGCTTCCTGACAATCCGGTTACGGCATCCATAAGGTTTTCCTGTACTGTTACTGTTTTTCCGATTGCACTAAATATATTTCCTGCGATTGCCATATCCTCTTTTGATACGGCGCTTCCCGGACTGATTGCCGAAGCCGCTTCTTTTACTGTTGCCGCAATGTTGGGCATCACCCTGACAACCTTTGTCCCGCGCGGCAGGTTATTCTCATAAGTATCTATGGTAACCCCGGCGGCTATTGAAATTATCAACTGGTTCTTTATTGAGCTTTTGATCTCATTGATGATTTTGGGGACTATCTGCGGTTTTACCGCAATGATTATTATATCTGAATTGATCACTGCGTCACAATTATCCTTGCAGGTATTGATCCCAAGCTCGGTTTCAAGAGCCTTTAATTTCACTGAATCCATATCGCTGGCATAGATGTTCCCGGAAGGAATGAGCCTGGCATGAAGTATGCCTTTAATCAGGGCTTCGCCCATTTTACCTGTCCCGATAAATCCAATTTTTTTATTTTCCATGCCTTTTGTTGTCATTGAAATCTAACACATTAAAGAGATGAAGCGATAAAAAGATTATCATGGATTTCTTACCATAGAAACTTTCACCATAGAAACATCCGCTTTTTCGGCAATATATGAGCATACGGGTTCGGAAGCACCGCCAAAACCAGTGATCGAGGAGGATAACATATTATATAGTTTCACAG
Source organism: Candidatus Methanoperedens sp. (assembly GCA_012026795.1). NCBI lineage: Archaea > Methanobacteriati > Methanobacteriota > Methanomicrobia > Methanosarcinales > Candidatus Methanoperedentaceae > Candidatus Methanoperedens > Candidatus Methanoperedens sp. The sequence goes on along the minus strand of VEPM01000014.1, from coordinate 2,292 downwards.
GGCGCAGCCTCCAGGGGGCATGCTTTATTTTTACACCATAGACCGGGCCAACGGGTGCACGTACAAATACCCAGAACCGATCGGTCAGGAAGCTCTCAAGGCTTCCTTCCGGAGGCGTGAATGGGTCAGCAGTATCGATATCCCCCTTAATATCCGGGGTATTCAGGGCAACATGGTTGCCGCGCACATTATAACCAAGACCGCAGGCAAAATGATAGGGCATGCCGAATATACGCGCCCCCACTGCGGGAAGTATGTGATCAACCTTAGTATCCAGAAGAATAATTCCCCGTTCTGCACCTGTTTTCACATAGGTGCGCACATTAAGCTGGTTGTATGAAAGAAAGATACTGCTAAGAGGCAAAAGTAAACCCGGCGAAGGCCCTATTGCACGTAGCGCAACAAGGCTTATGTACGCATCGCCATTAAAGAGATCAAGGCTAAGACCTGCGGGGATGCGCATCTCAAGCTGAGCTCCAGGCACACGCCAGTGGATAAAGAATGTATCATACCAGAGCATCAGTCCGTAATTCATTAACCCCCCCCAATTGTCCAAACCCTCTGCCGATATGCGGAACAGATTAAATTATCCAGATAAGGTCTGACCTTAGCGCATATATAGTTTACCCAGGCTTCTGCATTTCGAAGAAAAATAAACCGCTACTTCATACCATTGAACTGAAAATCACCCTTGAAACCACTGTCGTAACCGTGAACACCATAATCGATATGGGCAGGGTCTGTCCCAGATCATACATGAATTGAGGCCTGTCATCGCCATACTCGATCCCGCCTGCAAACCTTGTAAGGATCATCACCAGCAAGACCATATATACTCCCACCACAAGCACGAAAATATCAGGAGGGACTGTCTGGGTCATTCCGGTTCCTGCTTCTTTCATAAAATCCCCGATGTTGTATTCGTCAGGTAAATTGCTGGTCTCTTTTGAAATATTGAGCAAAATTTTCTGGATCACTTCGGAAAGAGCAAGCGTAACTCCTGCTATAAGAGGGGCAAATATTATAGCTGTTGACCTCATCGTGGAGGTGACATCATACAAACCCCTCTTGATATTTGCCTCTACATCCTGTAATTCCTTGAGGTGGTCTGCCAGCTTTATAATCGCCATGCCTGCTGCCTCATGGCTTCTATGTACGCTTTCGGTTAGGAGTTTCATCATCGTATGCACCCTGTCCGAATAAATATCTTTGAATGCCCCATATTCCTCATTGAAAATAGCGCCATGCAATGTAGTCCGCATGCATGTGAGGTTTTTTGCAATATCTGCAAAAGCTTCGCCGATTTTTGCCCCTTTCATCGTTTCTGATGTATGCGTAAAGGCTTCTTCTGCTGACCGCCCTTCTGAGATCCTCCGACCAAGGATGAACATGGCATCAGCAAATTCATTCTCGATCTGTTTTATCCCATCCCGGATTTTTTTATAGGGGGTATATACCCCGACGCAATATACCGTGATCATCGCAGTTATTGCCCAGATGATCGGGAATGTGGGTAAAACCAATCCGGCCATGGCTTCTTTTGATATAATATTAAATGGATTGCCAGAATAAAGAAGAATATATCCTGAAAAACCAACTATTGTTCCGATTATCAATGTGACTATAATTATACTTTTCCTGGTCGAGCCTATATTAGAAAGTTCAGGATGTTCATCTGAAATATCCGGCGGTGAAAAAGTTGCAGGCCGCTGCAGTAATATATATTCAGAATAAAGAAAAGTAAAAAGAGGCAGTCCGATATTGTAGATCAATACAAGGGTTACAGTATCCATCCTTACGCCAACAATGCTTACAGCAGGTATCAATGCCACAAGAGCAAGAGGGATCAATATGAAAATAGAACTCACCTTTCAAAGATGATCGAAAATCCGCTATCTATTGCCCATATGTGTGTTAGCCTAACAAACGGTTAGTCCTATGCTTATCGTTTTTTAAAATTCCGGGATAAACTTCCCAAGATTCAGAAAAGAAAATAATGATCCTTGATTTACACTCATCTCTTCCAAAATAATATCGGATTTATCAGATTTGTTATCCTTTACAATAGCAAACCTTATTCCGGATAAAACATCAATAATTTCTTTCAAAGAAAGACCATACTTCTTTGTCTTCCATGCCAGATATCTATAAAAAAGTAAACCCATGACAGCAAGGAAAACATGAACCCTGATATTGAAATCCTTTGTGTGATATATTGGGCCAATTGGCACAAGAAGTTCATCATTCAGTAGTTTAAAATCATCTTCTACAAGATATTTATTGTTATAGGTT
>VEPM01000013.1 GCA_012026795.1 Candidatus Methanoperedens sp. | reverse complement strand
GCATGATGAATCTCAGAGAAATTCACAGGAAGATATTGGCACTTATGGGCTCAAATTATGAAAAAATGTATTTGTGTTAGGGGGTATGCGGAATGTGGGTTTTCATCTTCTAAATCAAAAAATAAATATTACCAAATGGTAATACTTAAGAGTTTTGGCGCTGGATGGTTCTGTCATTGATCAAATCAAATTATCCCCATATACATCAAAACCGCAATAGCAAGCAGCGTCACTCCGGTTATAAGCCTCATCAATGACCGTTTGTCTTTCCTGAACTTCTCCACTTTCCCGGGATCAAGACCAAACGCTATCGCGCCGCCAAGAACAAGAACCGGAAGCACAACGCCAAAGTTGTAGGCAGCAAGATACAAATATCCTGCGCCTTCTCCTCTTCTTACCATATCAAGTATCAGGAAATACACTGCGCCAACACATGGCGCTTTTATAAGCGAGAACAGCGCGCCCATGAAGAAAGATGCCGGAAGACTGACATTCTTCGTCACGCTTTCTGTGAGCCGGATAAAGGCTTTCGGTGTGTAGAAAGAGGATTCCGTATTTTTCCTGAGATGATATGCGTCATAAACATGCCATAGTCCCAGAATACCGATGAGAACTACAAGGAAATTCTTAATTCCTGCCTGCAAACCAGGGGCTTCTTCCAATATTCTCAGGAGGCCGATACCGACTATCAGGTATGTTACAAAAATTCCAAGGCTGAACATGAGTACGATTAGAAGGACATTTCGCCTTTTTCCTGTGGTCGCAAGTGTTACTGATGCAATAAAAGCAAGAATGGCAAGGAGGCAAGGGTTAAAACCTGCAAGGAACCCCACTAAAAAAACTGATGGCACAGAAAGGACGAGCGTATCACTTTGCACGATTTCAGGAGCTTGTTGCAAAATGGTGGCTTTATCAATAGCCTCTTTTAAGATACTTTCAAGTTTTGCAGTATCACCGTTGTAATTATCGTATGATATCAGGTTTTTACTATCTTTATTAATAACAATAGAAGGAGTGCCGGGAATGCTGTACTGGATAGCTAAATCCCTTTCTTCCTCTCTGGCATTATATTTTACGAATTTTACCCTGCTGCCATAGGATTTCATTAAAGCTTCAACTACAGGCGTGGCCTGTTCGCACTTCTGGCATCCCGTTATATAGAAGTATTCGACCAGTATCGTTTGGTTAGATAGCGTACCATATGTGGATGTTGTCTGTGCATTATATTCCTTTATTTCATTTACTCGCGTATCATTTAATTGTTCTTTTGCCACTGTATTATTTGACTGCAAAATCCCCGATCCGTTCTTTGAAATATTAGTATTATTTCTTGCAAGAGTGACCTTCTTGTATGTTTCAAATATGTTATCGTTAACAGTCACCGTAGCGTTGATCGCATATTCACCCGGTGAAAGCGCAGAACATTCCTCACATGACGGGGTCGTGAATTCAAGATCAAAGCCATTGATCCCTTTAACAAAAGTGATATCCTGTGTTTTGTTGATCAAAGGCCGGTCAAAATCATTTCTTATTCCTGATACCCCAAGCTTTCCGTTTCCATCTGTTTGGGAATAAAAGTCAATATGGACTCTCAGGGTCTCATTTGAGTAGTAAACATCTTTTTGCGTTGCTACTGCCAGGATAGGGTTTACTGAGTCCGGTTCAATCCGGTCGGACTTATATATCCCGCACACTGTTGCAAGAGTTGCATTTTTCAGGTCTGATGTAAAATTCTGATTCCTTATGACATTTATGCCTGGAAAACCATTATTCTCATATATCAGATCAGTACAGATTTTTTTCCCTTCAAAAGCAGCCGGATCCGATAATAATTGTGACCTTGAAATATCTTTATAATCAGAGGATTGGAGACATCCGGGGATCAAAAAAAATAATATGACAAGAATTACGGGTAAATATTTCATAATTTTTCTTTTTCTCTCTATTTCTCTCTTTATCTCCTTATTTATTGAAAAATCTCCTCAGGAATTTCCTGAATTCCTCATCTTTGATATTTAGTATTTCCAGGTTTTCCATTACATTGAACTTTTCTCTCATGCTAACACCTATATGCTTTCCAAGACTGCATTTGAGTATTTCAGATTCAACAAGTTTTCTCACATTGGAATATTTCCTGGGGATTTCAACCATATATTTCCCGTTACGGATATACACGTTAGAAAACTTATTTGCTGTCTCATATTTCGATTTGAATGCCGCTGCATGCTCTTTTGTCCCGACCATAGGCCCTTGGTGTTTTTTTACACATGGAAGATTTGCAGATTCAAGTTCATATAGGACAACGGCCTTTTCTTTAGCCCAAACTCCGCTATTGTAAACCCGGAAGTCATATCGTTCCAGCATCTCCCGGCATGAATCTTCAAGCTTATAAAGCTGCGGGTACAGAACATCCTCAACTTCATCCGGGGCCTCAAATTCAACCGCTATAAGGCAAGTGCCTCTTGCAGAAATGATATTCTCATAATCCGTATCCCCAAGCGGTTGGGGAATTTTGGGATAGAAATATGATTCATCAAAATTTTCAAGGAAATCGCATGCTTTATCCATGAAAATACACATGTTATCAAGAGACAGCGCCGCAGCAACGTTTCGTCCGGGGTCGGTCGGGTCGATTACAACTATCGGGTCTTTATGAACAATTGTACCATGTTTCTCGATATCAATTACGATCCCGGATTTCCAGTCACATGCGGCTTCAAGTACCTTTTCAAAGGAACCGTAATATATTATAAGGAGTTCTACAAGATAGCCGGAAAAACCGTGGGTCTTTAACTCAGAGCCATATACACCTATTCCTTTCAGGAATTGTTTCAGGATTAGTACATCATCTTCAAGCCCTTTTATCCTGGAACTTACATATTTGTTATGAAATGGCGTTCTGTCCACTGCTGATTTGATCTCCCCTGCGCTTTCCACATCAAAAGCCGGGACAAGGTCAACTTCAAAACCATCAATGACAGCATGAATGTATGGATGCTCAGCATATCGCTCCTCAAAACTTTCGCCTTCTGTCGCAATTTTTCGTGCTATATAAAGCCCTTTTTCTTCAAGGAATTGTCGCCGGGTATCGGGCGGGAACATAATGAAAATATCAAGGTCATGCTCCCCGGATATCCATGTTCCCCGTGCAGAGGATCCCACAAGAATACCATTTATATCTATGTTCTCGGCTTTGCCAATGGAATTAATGCGCCCGATTATCCTGTGCGCGAGGCTTTTTAACCTGTTCCTCTCCTCGTCAGAGGGTCTTATTGATGAAATTATCGAAGCTTTAATTATGTTTAGGTCTGTCATTTTTAGTAAATTATAGGTATAACATTTAAGTGCTTATTAAAAATTCATTATATTATTCTTTTTTGTCATAAGATGACTTTGGCATACATGTATTTTACCCAATGTTTCTCATGATCAACGACATCCTTAAGTCAGATAAGGATAATTCTGCATGCCCTAATCGCGGGGGTAACCAAGCGGCCAAAGGTGATAGACTCAAGATCTATTCTCGCAGGAGTTCAAGGGTTCAAATCCCTTCCCCCGCATACTTTTCCCTCACATTTTCTTTAAAAATCGTTGTAATGATTATTATTATTATTTATTAAATGCATTATATACATAGTTACATATATATGTGTGGCTGAGAATTAAAAATTATGGCCTGGATAAAATTAGGAAAAAGAACAAAGTCTCTATCGAGAAATAATCATACCCCTTCAAGAATGGTTGCATTATTGCTGCTTTGTGTTTCTTCGTTGAGCATAATTGCACTTGCAAATTCGGACATTGCTCCGCCTCTGACTACCGTGACTATTTTTTCAAGGGCCGGTGTAATCATATCTCCAGATGAGAACGGTTGGTTCAATCAGAAAATTACTCTTGATATCTCCTCTAATGATACTGAGTCCGGCGTCAAGGAGATAATCGTTACAGGTGATGTATCCAGAACATTTACAGTTACGGGTGGTGCTACAACCATATACGCCACAGTCCTTCCAAAGCCGGATTTATCAGATGGGATATGGGTAATTAATTTCTCTGCAATAGATAATGCAGGTAATAAAGAGCAAGAGAAATCAAAAATTATCAAAATCAACTCATCTGCCACAATAGACACATCCATACCCTGCACAAGCTGTAATGGCGGAGGTGGTGTCTCCTCAGGTGGTGGCGGTGGAGGAGGGGTTTCGATGGAAGACTTCTCTAACATACTGTTCACTGAAAAAGTAGATTTCAATCTCATTAAGGACAAGCCAGTTAATCAAATATTCAAATCTAACAATCTGGTTTATGAACTTGATGTTATCGATGCGAACAATGAAGACTTTGTGACATTTAAGGTTGAATTGCTAAAAGGCATTACAAAGACCGCCAATAAGACACCAGAAGGAACAGTGTACAAGTATTTCAACATCTATTCAGGTTCAAAGAGACTCAAAGAAGCCTCAATCCGACTCAAGGTAAATAACAGCTGGATGGCAGATAATTATGATATAAAACTTCTGAGACTCGTGGACGGTGAATGGACTCCCCTGGAAACCACACGGATCAACAAGGATGACACATATACATACTTTGAAGCAAAGACCACAGGGCTCTTATCTTTTGTTATTGTTGGCAAAACCATACAACCTTCTGTCCTGGCATATAAAATGGATGCAGTTACACCCACAGAAATACCTCAAAAGGTCGCTGCAATACAGGCCCAGTCCCTGGAAAAGAAATCCCCTGGATTTGGGGGATTTTTCACTGCAATTGGTTTCTTAGCCCTGTATGTCTTTTTCATAAAGGGAAAATAATCCTTTCATTAATGGAGGAAACTTTAAAAAATAATTTACCTGCTCAGGGATATGTATATATATTGGTTGTACCAATTTATTTATTGGGATAAGGGAGTTAAAAATAATTTTCAATATTATAAGCCACGTTTTTTAACCCCCTTCCTCTTTTTTGTTCACTTTTTTGTTAAATAATCTAAACATTTGGCGCAAAGATAATATATAATAGATAGAAGAAAGGAGAAAATGCAAAGAGGGAGTAACAAATGAACCTGATCATCCTTTCGGACACACACATAAAACAGGAGCAATCTCTCCTTTCGCGCCTCTCTGAAGAACTCATTTCAATAATCAAAAGCTGCGACCTTATCATCCACGCAGGGGATTTTGAAACACTTGCTTGCTATAACGAGCTTGAATCTATGGGAAAACTCATTGCGGTTCATGGTGATACCGACTGTCCCGAACTTATGGAGTTCCTCCCTGAGCGTAAGATGATCAAGGTCGAGGGAATAAATATCGGAGTCATCCACAAAGGGCAGCTAACATCAGAAAATACAGACGGCCTTCGCTATCTTGCAAAAGAAATGGGTGTGGATGCATTGATCTTCGGGCATTTCCATCATCCGATTGCTCATAAAAGCGAGGTTCTATTGCTTTCACCGGGAAGTGCAACAGTGCCAGGAATAGCAGAGCCAAGCGCTATCGAGCTTGAAATAATAAATAAATCAGTAACAGGAAAAATCATCCGCTGTAAAGACAATTCGTGCACTTATTTTGAATTCCAAAAGTCTCCTCATTAAAAGATAATGCCTGGTGGGGTCGGTATGTTCTTTTTGAATTCAGTCACATAATTGTGAGCAAGCCTGATAGGTTCGGGAAGCTTGTAGCTGCGCATGCAGGACTTCACGATAGAAAGAGAACTTTCAAGTGAAACCCGATGTCCTGGCGCTACTATAATTGGCCTGCTCCTCTTTTCGGACTTAAAGAGCCACCCGATATCGCGCCCCTTATAGATAAGAGGGGTCGCTTCACCGACCCATGAGGGTTCTTTCCCCGAACCGCATAAGATTTTCTTGGTAATCCCGATTGTTGGCACATCCAGCGCCACGCCGATATGCGTGGCAATTCCGGCGCTGCGGGGATGGTTTATACCCGCGCCGTCAACCATCAGGATATCCGGTTTTGTTTTAAGCTTCCCAAAAGCACTTACGATGGCAGGTCCTTCACGAAAACTCAGGAAAGTGGGAATGTATGGATAAGTCACAGCCTGAATCGAAAATACGCGTTCGATCAATTCAAGGGAAACATAGTCAAGAACCACTATGCATGAAATTATTCTCTCATCTATGAATGCCTGGTCGGCGCCACCAATGAGCCGCAGATCGCCAAAATCGTCTTTTATAATTACCTTCCCTGAAACCAGCTTCTGGACTGCGAGCAGGGATTCCCTGGATGTGTCAGCAGGAAAGAAATCCGGTATAACTGGCATAATACTATTAATGTTTGGGATTTCAATAATTATAATCTTCCGTAAAACTTCTGATGATAATATATGAACCGAATTAAAACCTTGTGTTCCAGCTTCCCATTATACAGCGAAGAATTGGGGATAGATATAACAAAGCCGTCGGGCAGGTTCAAATGGTTCCTCGCCTCCGTCCTTTTCGGCGCAAGGATAAGCGAAAAGATAGCAATGAAGACTTACAGGACATTTAAGAAATATGGTATCCTTAGCCCTGAGAAAATCCTTGATGCGGGCTGGGATGAACTTGTGAGGATACTGGATGAAGGCGGGTATGTGAGGTATGATTTTTCAACCGCGACGAAACTGCTGAACATAATGAAGGAACTCAAGGAAAAATACGGCTCGCTGGAAGAGCTACATGCACAATCGGGTAACACCGAAGAGCTAAAGGGCAAGTTAATGGAGTTTAAAGGGATTGGCGAGGTTACGTCCCAGATTTTCTTGAGGGAGTTAAGGGGTGTGTGGAAAATAGATGTGCCAGTGTCCATTAGAGCCGCTGAAATGGCAAAAATGATGAACATTGATCTTGGGGAATTTGAGGGCGAGGAATTGACAAAAGTTGAGGATGCGCTTATGAAATTGTATTTGAGGTATGGGAAAAAGGGAAAGCACTGGCAAACATGGACTTGACAGAACTTTGCATACATTACTTATATTAACCGATGGAATCATATATCAGCGGTTAGCCCATGGGTAAGCTCAATAGACTCAGAGAAGCAGTTATTAAAGGAGATAAAAGAAGTTTTATTGACAGTATTCATGATTTTTCAGAAGAAGATATAGTTGACCTTACAGAACAGCAATGTGAGGATATCTCGAAGTGGTGCTCTAAAATAAAACTCAATGGAGTTGAGGAATTTTTTGATTTTTTACTTGATGAAGTAGAGCAGGCAATTGAAAAATCAATAACAGAGCAGGCAAAAGAAAATAGTCTTATTGGGAGATTTTATTCTTCAATATTCATGGCATTGCGTCCAAAACACGATATAATTTTTGCAAAAGTTAGTATGAATCTTGGCATTATTCATATTAACCTTGCTGAATTAGGAATTGATGCAAAAAAGAATCTTGAGGAATCTATAAGATTACAACAAGAATCACAGAAAATGTTTCCCAAAAAAAGCTTGGATTATGCGATCTCTGTTATGAATCAGGGAGTTGCTCATCTGAGGCTTGGAGAACTTGGAATTGATGCAAAAAAGAATTTTGAGGAATGTATAAAATTACAACAAGAGTCTAAAAAGATATTTCCAAAAATTAGCTCCAATTATGGACGAGCTGTCATGAATCAAGGAACTGGTCATCAAGATCTCGGTGAATTTGGAATTGAACCAATAAGGAATTTTAAAGAATCTATAAAAAAATATCATGAAGCGAGAAATATATTTCAAAAAAATACATTCGAGTATGGAAATTCTATTATTAATTTAGGTTATGCTCATCTAAGGCTTGGAGAACATGGAATTGATACAAAAAAGAATCTTGAGGAATCTATAAAGTTACAGCAAGAAGCAAGAGAAATATTTCAAAAAAACACAATTGATTATGCAACCGCCACAATGAATCAGGGATATGCACATGAAATTCTTGCTGAAAAAGGAGTCCAGCCAATAAAAAATCTTAAAAAATCTATAAAATTACAGAAAGAAGCAAGAGAGATATTTTCGGAAAAAACAATGGATTATGCAACCTCCACCATGAATCAAGCAAATTCTTACGGATGTCTTGCAGAAATAGGAATTGATCCAGAAAAAAATCTTAAAGAATCTATAAAATTACAGGAAGAAGCTATCCAGATATTTCCAAAAAAAAGTTCAAAATATGCAGCTTCGATTACAAATCTAGGGATTGCATACCAAAGGATTGCAGAAATAGGAATTGATCCAGAAAAAAATTTTAAAGAATCTATAGAATTATTTCAAGAAGCTAGGAAGACATTTCCAGAAAACAGCAATTATTATGGACGTGCTATCGAAAATCTGGCAAATTCTTTTTTTTATCTTGCAGGATTAGGAATTGACATAGAAAAAAATCTTAATTATTCTATAAAATTGCAGGAAGAAGTAAGAAAGATATTTCCAGAAAACAGCATAGATTATGGACGCACTACTATAAATCAGGGAAATTCTCATTCATATCTTGCAGAAATAGGAATTAATCCTGAAATGAACTTTAATGCAGCTAAAAAATTATACGAAACAAGTATTAATATTTTTTTAGACCGTAAAGATGGATGGAAATATCCTCTTGCCGTCTTAAATTGCTATAAATTGTATAGGCATATTTTCTTGAAGAGTGGTGACAAAAGTTCTCTTTTAAAAGCCGGGACATATTTGAAAGATGCTAAAAAAGATATAGATGCATGGGATTTTTTAGGAAAAAATGTTATTTTAGGTGAATTTTGTGCAGTCGAAGCCGACTTATATGAACTTGAGAAGAATTATTTCGATGCTGGAGTGAAATACCGTGATGCATATCAGTTAACTGAATACGAGTATTACAAGTTTATGTGTGAATTTTGCAGTGCTAAATTTTCCAAAGAGAAAAATTCTTTCTGCAAACTTGTAACTAAATGGGAGAAAGTCTATAAAGAAGGAATTTTCTTAGATTTCTATGATTATGCTATTTTTGAATGTAATTTAGAAGTGGCTGTTGAGAATGTGGCTTTAAGATTTATTGAAATAAACACAGCAAAAAGCAAACTTGATGAAATTTATGCGAGGACTTATATTCATCATATTAAAACAAGAGTTGGAGCATGTATAGATATTTTAAATGCCTACTTAAATTACTTTCCTGAAAAAGAAACAAATAGAAATGAAGGAAAAGCGATAGAATGTATAACTAATGCATGCATGGCTTTCAAAAGTCAGGGAAATGAGCCAGAAATAGATCTGTGCAATATGTTTTCTAAGGCAATTAAAAATAAAGATAGTCAAGACGTTTGGATCGATTTGATAAAAAATCATTTGTCGAATAATTTAAGCAAGCTTATAGGGGAAGCGGCGATTAATGAGCTGACAAAATCGCAAACTAGAGAAATAAAAGCCGAATTAGAAGAGATTAAAGCTGGAGTGAAAGAAATAAAGGAAAGCTTAGATGAGATTAAATCTGAGATAATAACAAGATTTGAAAAAGTCGATAAAGATATCGGTGGCATAGCCCAAGGCGATGAAGCTCTAAGAAATCTTCTGATAGACTATGCAAACAAAACCAAAGGAATTCTCCTTAATCTATTGGATGAATCAAAAAAATGCGATTCTGAAGCACAAAAATTCGTGAGAGAATTCACCAGGGAGATCACCAAAAAGCTAGAAGAAAGAGATGACAGATGGTTTGAACAAATAAAAGATGAATTAATTAAAAAAGAAACGGAAATCGAAGAAAAAATGCCAACTGTGCCATCAGAAATAAAAAGCAGATGGCGTCAATTGATAGACAAACTTAAAAAAGAGACAAAGGAAATTATAAGGGAAATTCCCAAAGAAGCTGTGGTGATAGTAGGCACAGAAAAAATCCTTGAATATGGCGCCCCATTTTTATCTGCTGCAATAATTTCACCTGCTGCACTCCCTGCACTCATTGCAATTTTATACACCATACGCATAGCTGTTCCAAAGGATGAATAGATGAAGCTAATTGTCTTTTCAGATACTCAGACCCGGGGAGTAAAAGAGGAATTTATTATCGAATATCATAAGAAGGGCTATTCAATCTCCAGGATAACAGAAAATGTTGACGTGCCGATAGGAAAAGTAATGGATGTGCTTTCAAGGCTTAATGAAGAGAGTGATGTTGATAAAACTCTTGACAAGATTGAAACCAGTTCATTGGACTGATGGCAAAGAAAATCAACCACAGAGTGCACAGAGGACACAGAGACGGAACTCTGTGCACTGTCGAGTAGAGCCCGTAGCCCACCTTCTTATGGGGTAATAGCCCCAAGGTTACTATGAGCCCCCTCACAGAACCGGACTTGAAGATTTCCCTCATCCGGCTCTTCAGAAGCACATCCTCTATATGTGAGTCTTAGACACCAGTTTTGTTGTCATCTACGTTCCACCTCTGAGTGTGGTAGATATGACCCTGATATCAATCGTTCTTCTGTCAGTCCCTTTCCTCCACAGGCATTACCCTGCTTCAACAGTACTACGAACTGATCCGACTTCCAGTATGCCTTTTGCAGTATCTTACCGTTTATAGGCTTGATATCGCATATTCCTTGTGGGAAAGCATACTGGGTCTCCCGAGTTCCCTTAGTCTCCGTTTGATACCATGCTGCGGTCTTAGACCCCGTTGGACTCACAGCACCTTGCCGTGTCGCATAACTCTCTGCTATATCCCAAGACTGGAGATGCTTAATTTCGGTGTTGTGATTGCTGCCTTCCGTTACACAGAAAACGTCGGTTTCCAAATTCAACAGAATTTCGGAGCTTATAACCTTCACTTCCTTTCTTTTTTTTTTAAATTGCGGCCTGGTATCCCTTCCCCCCAGCTTCACATCAGTCTGTTGCCAGACAGGGTGTGGGGTTCAGTTCTGAGGTGGCGGCTTACCCTTTCCTCATGCTGGATTTTCACCAACTGGCGACTATGAGCTTTGCTCGGCGCGCCTGTGTTCTCTGTGGTTTAAATACCAATCTCAGATATTATGCGGAGATTATAATATTCATCGACCCACTGAAGAGTAGCGATTTATAATAGTCCTCTTCCTCCACTGTGCTCTCTTTATTTTTTAAACCAAACGATAGAAATGTATGAAATAGTTTAAAACCACAGAGAACACGGAGAGCACAGAGAATATGGAATTGAATGAAATATCTGAAAAGATTATTGGGGCGGCAATACAGGTACACACAACCCTGGGACCTGGATTGCTGGAAAGTACTTATGAAGCTTGCTTGAAATATGAATTGAATAAGCGAGGTTTAAAAGTCCTATCTCAGGTTGGACTTCCTGTCGTATATGATGGGATGAATATCGATTTAGGATACAGGCTGGATCTTCTCGTAGAAGATACCGTAATCGTAGAACTCAAAGCAGTGACTACGATAACACCCCTTCATGAGGCGCAATTACTCTCTTACCTTAAGTTAAGCGGGAAACGCCTTGGCCTGTTAATAAATTTCAATGTGACACTTCTTAAGGATGGAATTACACGCAGGATCAATTAAAAACTCTATGTCCCCTGTGCCTTCTATTGTTGATATTCATCCAAATTATAGAACGCCCATGAAATAGTATAAACCACAGAGGACACAGAGAGCATAGCGTTTCGTCTCTGTGTCCTCTGTGCACTCTGTGGTTTTTTCCAAAAATAGGACGATAATATAATGTATAGAACTTATCCAAAATTCAGTAGTTTCTTGGCTTTATAGCTAAAACAATCCGAGAAAGTATAATAAATCTGGAACATGTATTAAGCCCTCATGGCTGACAAATACGAACAGGTGCTTGAATTGGCAAAGCGCCGCGGATTCTTATGGAACTCATTTGAGCTGTACGGCGGTACGGCAGGTTTTTTCGATTACGGACCACTTGGCGCGATGCTAAAGCGCCGCGTTGAGAATATCTGGCGAGACATATTTGTGATAAACGAGGGTTATTACGAGATCGAAGCGCCCACGATCGGTATCGAAGATATCTTTATCGCGTCCGGGCATGTGGGCGGATTCTCTGATCCCCTTACTGAATGCCAGAAGTGCCATGAAGACTTCAGGGCAGATCATCTCGTCAGGGATATAATCGAAAATCCGGATACCCTGAGTTCAGAAGAACTCACGGATGTTATTGGTAAAAATAATGTCAAATGCCCCGAATGCGGCGGAAAGCTCGGTAACGTGTATGAGTTCAATCTCATGTTCAAAACGGCAATCGGGCCAGGCGGAAAGCGAATGGGTTACCTTCGCCCCGAGACAGCACAGGGAATGTTCGTGGATTTCCCGCGCCTTGTCAAATTCTACCGCGACCACCTGCCCTTTGGCGCAACCCAGATTGGCAAAGCTTACAGAAATGAGATATCACCGCGCCAGGGCGTTATACGCCTCCGTGAATTTACGCAGGCCGAAGCAGAGATATTCATCGATCCGAGGGACAAGACACACCCCAGGTTCAAAGAGGTCGCTGATATTGTCATGAACCTGTATTCTCAGGATGGCCAGGCAAGGGGTGAAACCACAAAAATGTCACTTGGCGAAGCTGTAAAGAACGGGATCATCGCCCATGAATTCCTCGCATATTGTCTTGCCATGACCTATCAGTTCCTGGTTCGCGTTGGTGTCTCCCCTGAAAAATTGCGGTTCAGGCAGCACATGAAAGACGAGATGGCTCACTACGCTGCTGATTGCTGGGATGCCGAGATCCTGAGTGACAGGTTCGGGTGGGTGGAAGTTGTGGGTATTGCTGACAGGACTGATTTTGACCTGAAAGCCCATGCAAAACAGAGCGAGAAGGAATTAAGCGTATATGTTTCATACGATACTCCCAAAAAAGTTGAGAAATTCGTTGTAAAACCAGATATGGGAGTTCTTGGTCCTAGTTTTAAGGGAAAAGCAGGAAAGGTCGCAAATGCCCTGAAAGCGCTGAAGCCGGAAGAACTGGTGGGTGAGGTCATAGAAGTGACAGTTGATGGCGAAAAAATCAAGATCGATAAAAAATCCGTGAAATTCGAGACAGTAACAGAGGAAATCCATGGAGAGAATATAATACCGCATGTCATAGAACCATCATTTGGTATCGACAGGATCACTTATTCTCTGCTTGAACATTCATATTTTGAAGAAGAGACAAAAGAAAAAGTTGATGACGAAGAGGAAGAAAATGAGGGTAAACGAATCGTATTGCGCCTGCCCCCTGAAGTAGCGCCTGTGCAGGCAGCAGTTTTTCCCCTTCTTTCTCGCGATGAATTGAGAAAGCCCGGGAATGAGATTGCAGGTAAACTCAGGAAAGCTGGAATACTCGTGGCTTTTGATGATTCCGGAACTATAGGAAGGCGGTATCGCAGAAATGATGAGATCGGGACACCGTATTCTATAACTGTAGATTATGAGACGCTTGAGGACGGGACGGTAACGATCAGGGACAGGGATACGATGAAACAGGTGCGGGCAAAGGTAAGTGACATTGCCGAAAATATTTATGATATGATTTACTGCGGTAAATCATTAGAAGATGCAGGAAAATCAATTTGAAAATCTTCCATTAATATTTTCTGTTATCACGTTGCCATCTTTGGCCTCTCTATCTTTCTAACATCGATCTCTATGAAATCCCCTTCATGCAAATCTTCAACTTCAATTATTTCTTTTGGCAGAATAATCCGTCTTCTTGATATATCCGCAAACTTAACGGTCGCCTTTGTCATAATACCCTATTTTACCCACAAGTATATACTTATATGTATTGTTTTAATTGTTGGTGGGCAATTTACCCACAAACTATAAATACAATATATACATAGAAGAGTCTTTAGGGAATGAGCAAAAGTTGCCCATGCGGTGTTACAGGTACTCAATAAATTTAGTTTTGCTGAGTATTACGTTTGAACTTAGCCGCAGCTCTCTCCTTAGTGAAATTACTTTTTTACGCTTATTTCAGCGGTCCAGATAGCGACTTCATGTCTCAGGATATTCAGGAATACGCCGATTGGTTCGCAAGAACCTTAAGAATCTTTCCATGGTTTCAGTTTATTTCGGTTGTTGAATGAACAATATATTTTTTCATTTGAACCCCATCTAAATGATAGGTGGGAGTGACAATATAGATTACCCAGTAAATCTAAAAAGTTATAATAATAGCACCCAAGGGAGCGGCTCATTCCTGTCCATGAGGAATGAACAATGTGTAAGATACATACAAACAAAAATAAAAGAATCGAAAGGAGAGGAAGCGAATTTCATACAACAGTACAGGATGTGCCAACATACAATCCATTCGGCCAGGAAGTTAGGGAAACCTGGGAACAGAGTGCAAATCAATGCAGAAATTTCGAGGCAGACCTTGCAGCGGGAGGAGTGGTTCCATGAACTATTTCTCAAAAATCGTCATGATAAAATATGTGTGCGGGCATAAAAAGCTCGGAATTGACACGTATCAACCCTTTGTAACAAAAAATAGTGTAAAATGTCCGAAATGCAGCGAAGAAGGGGAGAAAAAAGGGAGAGAAAGAACAATTTTGTTTCAACGTATTCCAAATACGATATTTGTATCATCTTAACCCAATTTATATGGAATGTAAATCATATTCTCCCCGTATCCTCGCTCCCGCACTGGGGGCAGGGTATGGGGATAAAGTTAGGGTCAGCCTCAAAATCAAAGCTGCAAACATTGCATCTGAAAAATACCGCTTCCTGGTTTATGTCTTCCATATTATTATCCTAATATACAATATGTTTTAATAAATTGTCTATTGAAACAACTTAAAATAAGGCTTATAGACTATTATATCTTTTGGTTATGAAAACAGGCCAGTCCTTAAAACTGCTTTGTTTTAGTTCATTAATCGTTGCTATTTTTGCCAAAAATCCTTATCTAGCTTTTCTTAACCGGGACATGATCTTCAGGTTTACCTCGATTCCATATAAACGATATTAATATAAAGACCAGCAGAATTATCGAGACCGCAAAATTTTCACTTGAGACCATAGGTTCGTTCCTCCCATTATTCATAATATTCTTGCTTATTCCGTATTCTATTACAGGCTTGAAACCGTGATGGAACCAGATTTCAGTCCTGGCAAAGAACACATTATCATAAAATGGATATAATAAATATACTCCGCCATCGAACATATCAAGTATAAGAGCAGAGGCAAGATAGAAAAATATTATTCCAGGAGTTTCTTTATCTTTTATAAAGATAAAAGCAAGAAGAGGAATTATCAGGATAAATATATTGTGAAATGATGCTCGATGAAAAAGAAAAATATCAATGTCCAGAAAAATGCCGAAAAAACTAAAAATAGTTATCTTTCTTAAATCAAGTTTTAATTTATCAGAGAATATAAATAAAATTACGAATGGAATAAAGATATGGTTAAATAGAGAGGACATGGATTATTACTTATATTCTAATGTAACTTAAATGCCTCTACAAGAGATATATATCTGCTATAAGCTCGCTTCTTATATTTTTTTCTCTATACTTAAAATAAATTTTTTCCCTTCCACAAAAAGCTCGGGTTCCTTGATAATCCCGTCTAAATGAATTCCTGCGATCACATCTCCACCGAATGCGCTGTTATCACCGAGTGCAATATGCACCGTGCCTGCGACTTTTTCATCTTCAAGAACGTTCCCGATAAGTTTCGCTTCAGGATTGATTCCGATACCGAATTCTGCAATATTTCGAGCCTTTTTTCCAACTTTATCAAGTATTGATTTCAACTTCAGCGCATACTTACCCCTGATACCGGTCACATATCTGTTTTCAACCGTAAATTCAAGAGGAGAATCAAGGAGGCCAAAACTGCTCATGGAACCATCAACCACGAAAACCCCATTGGCATCTTTCGGGGCTATATAAAGCTCTCCTGCCGGAAGATTGCTGCTGCATCCGGGTTCAACACACATTCCTGTATCCATATACCATTTGCATCCTTCAAGGTCAAATAATATGTCTGTGCCTGAATATGTAACAACACGTATTTTCTTTACATTCTCAAGCTTTTTATTCAATTCAATAGCAATTTCATTGATCTTATTATAATCAGCGGTCATTCCGCCCTGTGCCATCATTTTCTCGGTAATGCCAGGCATGGAAGCAACTCTTGCTCCTGCTTTGCAGGCATTTATCCTTGCCTGGGTGTGGGTCAGGGAAAAAGTCGTGGGAGCGATAACTACATCAGAATTTTTCATTGCTTCGGCCACAGGCAGGGGTATTTCTTCACCATGCCGGGTGCGCGGAAGCATTGTAATCAGGATAACCTCGCATCCCAGGTTTTTTGCTGCTTCGAACAGGCTTTTACCTATCGTGGCCGGTGTGGAAGTATCAACCACGATGAGCACTTTTTCCCCGCTTTTCACGCCGTAGCATTCCATTACTTTGTTTGCGCCTTGACTTATCATTTCATACCTTATTTATTGTTCATTGCTTATAAATCTGATTTATGTAAATCGTTCTGTAAACTAATCGGGAGACTCAAGACTTTTATTAAAGAAGGACAGGTTATAAGCTGAAATAGGATTCTTCATAGAATCAAAGTAGAAAAGTATATTTTGTATAAAATGAATAATAGTAAACTATGACTACAACGATCAAAGTCTCGAATGAAACAAAGCAACTCCTTGATATGCTCCAGGCTAAGATGACCCTGATATCTCGCAAGAAAAAAACTCTTACCGAGCTAATAGATACAATAACCCGGATTGCATTGCGTCATGAGAATGAACTTATGGAAACAGAAAATTTACCTCCGCTTGAAAAAGACCCGGCAATGAAGCCATCTCTCGATTGGAGAGTTAAAACCGATGCCAGCAAAGTGGACGAGTACATCTATACAGAGGATTGAAAATGTCTGTGTTCGCTGACACAGGGGCATTTTTGGCATACAGGAATAAAAAGGATAAGTACCATGAGACTGCATTCAAACTATTCAGGAATGCGCTGAAAGGGAAATACGGACAAATATACACCTCAGATTATATATATGATGAGGCTCTCACACTTGCTCTTGTCAGAACAAACAATATTGACATAGCGATGGATATAGCGCAAGTGATCCAGTCACCGAGGATAAAAATGATTTTTGTTGATGCAGGGCTTTTAGAAAGGTCCACAAAAACATTCAAACAGTATTCTAACAGGAGTTTGAGTTTTACTGATGCCGTATCTATTGAAATCATGAACGAATTCGATATAGAGAAATATCTTGGTTTTGATGCACATTTTAATGGAATCGTGGGACAGGTTCTACAGGATAATAACGATTGATTCGGTTGGCATTATGAGATGAATTTTTGGTATCCTTCAAACCTTTCTCGGATCCTTTATCTCCCCATAGAGCGCGCTTGCAGCCGCAGTCGCAGGAGATGAAAGATAAACAAAAGCATCAGGGCTTCCCTGCCTGCCCTTGAAATTCCTGTTCGATGTTGAAAGCCCTACTTCACCTTTGCCAAGAAGCCCGAATGAGCCGCCCATGCATGGTCCGCAACATGGCGATTCAACGATAGCGCCCGATTCCATGAACTGCTCCACGTACCCGGCACGAAGGGTTTTCATATATTCAGTATGCGAGGCCGGGATTATCAAAAGGCGAACACCTTTTGCAACTTTTTCGCCATTCATCATCTTAGCAACGATCTCAATATCCTCAAAGCGCCCGTTGGTGCATGAGCCCACAAACACCTGGTCGATCTTTGTCCCTTCCACTTCTTCAACCGATTTCACGTTATCAACGTTATGCGGACATGCAACCTGCGGCGAGAGGTCGCTAACATCATATTGTTTGATTTCGGCAAATGATGCATCATCATCGCTCTTCCACTTCGGGTCAAGCTTAAAACCAGGTATCCTTTCCGTCAGGTATTTTTCTGTGGTCTTATCCGCTTCTACTATCCCTGCTTTTCCACCCATTTCTATAGCCATGTTGGACATGGTCATCCTGCCCGGAATATCCATATTCCTGACAGTTGAGCCGCAGAATTCGCTGGTCATATACCGCGCGCCTTCGACCCCGACATCACCGATAAGATGCAAAATGACATCTTTCGGGTAAACGCATTCTGGCAGCTTTCCTTCAACCTCAAATCTAAACGTCTGAGGCACACGGAACCATAGCTTTCCTGTTGCAAAAACAAATGCCATATCAGTGCTTCCGATACCGGTGGAAAAAGCGCCAAGTGCGCCATAAGCGCATGTGTGCGAGTCAGAACCCACAATGAGGTCGCCCGGTCTTACATGACCTTTCTCAGGCATTACCTGGTGGCATACACCCTCAAAAACATCATAATTCAGGATATCCTGCTCTTTTGCGAACTGGCGAAGGAAAATATGGTTCGCTGCGGCATTCAGTGAATCAGCAGGTACCTGGTGGTCAAAAAGAATAACAATTTTACCCGGATCCCAGACTTTCTGGTTTTTCTTGCCTTTAACGATTTCCCTGAACCCCTCAACAGCAAGCGGACCCGTAATATCATGTGTCATGGCGCAATCAATATTGGCAAGGACAAAATCTCCCGCTTTTACTTTTTTGTTAGTTGCTTTACTGAATATCTTTTCTGAGATAGTTTGTGCCATGAACTCTTCTTGATAGCGTGAAATTACTTAATCTTTTGGTGATTCATGATTCATAAAAATATGAATCATAGACCAAAAGGATTTTTTCAAAGCCAAAAGATGCAAGGTCTGAGGCGTTTATAAAGGGAGAGAGATGATTTATTGAATAGATTCAAGTATTGAATAGATTCAAGTCTAAGAAAATAGTTCCATAAGCTGCTGCTTTGTATTATTCCCTTGTGATTCTTTTAGCTGTGTATTCCTTCCAGGCATCATCTTCGTTATACCAGTCGATTTTTTTGGGTATTATCTCAACTTTTTGATATAGTGATTCTTTTGGCTGCATCATTGCAATTATTGGATACATATTCAAATACATTTTAGGGAAATCGCTATGCTTGTACTGTTCTATTACTTTAAAATTGTTTTTTTCATAAAAGCCGATAGATTCAGGTTTGGAATCTACAGTAATATAACGACACCCGACTTTATTTGATACATCTATAGCAATACCTATCGCGGCCAGTAACATAAATTTCCCTATACCTTTCTTTTTTACTTTTTGATCCACAGCTAATCTTGCAATCCTGATACTTGGATATTTGCGATATAGATAATCCTTAATCCCATCATTTCCTTCTACCACATGAACTTCAAGAGTGTCCGTAACCAACGAAAAGTATCCAACTGCGGTTTTCCCCAGGAAGCATAGGTATGTCCTGCTTACTCTATCCTCCTGGTCTTTTATAGCATTGCTTTTTAAAAAATCATTCAAATCAACATTATCAGAATTAAAAGAATCTATGTCATGCTTCTTGTTCAAAAGGACGATTTGAAGCGCTTGATCTGGTATTTTATCCATTAATATTTTACATATGTTTTGAAAATATGAATGGCTTCTTTAAACATCTCTACTTGTTCTTTAGTGACTTTAGGATTCTTCTCATTTTCCCAGAACTCCTTAGCATCGTCACCTTCTAATACTAATCCTAACTCTATGGGTTTTGCCATATCTTTAACCTGTTTTTTGTTCTATTGCTATTATATTGTGATAGCATAAAGGATATACCTTTTCATTGATGAAAGTTTCATGCACCCTATCGTCAGCCTGAATGCGAACATAGTACACTCGCGGGAAGTGTTCAAGGAAGCGCTGAACTATTCTGCTTCACACATAATCGTGGCGCATAACCACCCATCTGGAGATCCAACACCAAGTAGAGATGATATTGAAATCACGAAGAAACGGGTAGACTCAGGCAAAATAATGTGTATCGACATCCTGTATCATGTGATAATCGTGGACGATAGGCACTTGCGCATAGCTTTGCAAAGGCGATCGTATATGACCGGAAATGCTTCTTCTTGATGAGCCACTGCAAATCTTGACCCTGTCAATGTAACAAAGATAGAGGAGATCATCAAACGCATAGGGAACGAGCGCAGGACGAACATTGTAGTTGCAGCCCATCCCGCAGGTCAGGCGCATTGTAGACAGGGGTGGGGATTTATTGAACGAGGAATTGGTAGAAGTGAACAGCAAAGAAGGGATTTTTTTCAAAGCCAAAAGATGCAAGGTCGGAGGCGTTTTTGATGGGTTAGGTGATTTCCTGATTAGAGTAAATCATCCCTTGCCGAAAGTTCATATTAATTCTGAATTTATGTTTCCAAGTCAATATAATATCTGCATTCATCCGCGTTTTATCTACGGTTAGTTTTTCAAAATTGCCACTTTATTTGTCGTCAAACATTTATTAAAATATATTGCTCTATAGATGTGGATTTTTGTAACAATGTTTATATAGTATTACCCCATACATGCGATATGTTAATTGGAGGTCTTATGCATTGGAGATATCATTTAATTATTCCAGCAAAACCAGAAAAAGATTTTATGAAGAAATGGCCTGGTGGATATAGAGGTGAGTTTAAAGCTGGTGAAATCAAATACCATGTTGAATGGCTAAATGAGCATGATGGAGTTTTTTGGTATTGGGGTCTTACTAACTCAGGTATTAAAAAACAACACAAACTTCTTTTTGGAGAGACATTGAGGTTGCAATTTGGCAAAAAAGTTCCAATTGGAGACGATACGGTAGAAATTAGTAAAATTGGATACTTTTATGAAACTAAATATAAACAAATAACTTGGAAATTTGAAGCTGAGTATATTAAGCTAAAGAAAGAACTTAATGATTCTGAAAAGGACAATTATATACCCGATTTTAGAAAAATATATCTAAAAGGAAGCGGCTCTTGGATATTAATAAAAAAACTCGACCCGTTGGAAACTCCTATTAAACCTATAGCTCAGAAATCTGATGGTTCCTTAGTATTTAATAGGTTCAAGTATTATAGAAATGAGTCTAAAGAAATTGTACCATTTGATACCAACAAATTAATCAAAGGGAATTCATTCGTTATAGATTCTATACAATAGTTTTACACTCTTTTTTTATTCACGCTTCATCACGACAGCCCCGAAAAATCCATCTGTATGTGATAAATGCGGCAACGACCTGAAAAATCCGTCTTCAAAGATTAATTTGCCAGATTCAATATCACACATTTCCAATGCGGGAACCAGGCAAAAATCCCTGTTCCAGGCAAGAAAACCGCGCACGTTATCCTCATTTTCCTCCCTGCTTATCGTACACGTAACATAGACCAATCTTCCTCCGGGTTTAACAAGCCTGCTGTATTCACTTAATATCTCTTTCTGTTTAACAGCAAGTTCTTTGACATCATCCGGGGTCAGCCGCCATTTCGAATCCGGGTTCCTCCTGAAAACTCCCATGCCTGAACAGGGCGCATCTATGAAAACACAATCCGCCATATTGTTATATTCATTTAGCATCCCTCTGTCCGCGGTCCTAATATTGAACGCGCCAGC
Source organism: Candidatus Methanoperedens sp. (assembly GCA_012026795.1). Lineage (NCBI taxonomy): Archaea > Methanobacteriati > Methanobacteriota > Methanomicrobia > Methanosarcinales > Candidatus Methanoperedentaceae > Candidatus Methanoperedens > Candidatus Methanoperedens sp. The sequence goes on along the minus strand of VEPM01000013.1, from coordinate 99,059 downwards.
TTTTCCTGCACGTCGCCGCAGGTTCGAAAGCTTCACAGCTGATGGGTCCGAGGCGATTATAGTCCCGCGGTTTTTCATCAGTCCTGAAAGGAAAAGGGATTTTCCGCCATTCCCTGCACATGCATCGATTACAAGTTCTCCGGGCTTTACTCCAGTAAGAAGCGTAACAAGCTGGCTCCCTTCATCCTGCACCTCGAAAAGTCCTTCTTGAAAAGCCCGGGTTTTGAAAATATCTTCTTTCTTATTAACAATAAGACCAAATGGTGATAATCCCGTTCGTAATGAAGAATATCCCTCTTCATCAAGAACCTTTTGAAGTGATCCTATATCCGACTTCAATTGATTCACCCTGATAGTCAGGGGAGGCTCCATGTTATTAGCACTGCATAAAGCCTCGACTTCTTTAACCGACCCCAACTCTTTGAGCCATTTTTCCACGATCCAGCGCGGGTGTGAATGATATGTGCAAATATATTCCATCGCGGCTTTTTCAGGATCAGGGAAGATGACTGTATATTTATTCTTCAATACTGCTTCAACCGTTCTTTTTACGAATCCGCTTAACTTACTATTATCCGATGACATTGCTACTGCATTGTTTACTATTCCTGCTGCCGATACATTTTTAAATAAGGCCTGGCACGCGCATATCCTGAATAAATTAAGTATTTCCGGATCAAGATTTGTTATAGTGGCTCTTGATGCATGTCCAATTATGTAATCCAGCCTTCCCAGATGACGCAAGACCCCATAAACAAGATCAACGATAACAGCTTTTTCATCTGATGAAAAATCTTCCTTTTTAAAAAGTTCACTAATAAGGATGTCAGGATATTTTTTTTCATGGAGTATTGAGTTCAATAACAAAAGAACTGAGTTGTAGCTCTTTTGCCTGATAAGAACATTACTCTTATTATTCTTTCTCAAAAATGATCATGCCCGTCTTAAGACATTTCGCCTCTTCTTCTGTAAGTTCCCTGTGTATTGCTTTTTCTGCAATTATGGCGCTATTGCCCAGGGGATCTTCGATAATAACCGTAATTTCAAATTCCCCGGCCTTGACCTTCTCGATGATCGATTGTAATTCTTTCGCGCGCCGGGTCTGGGATTCTTCATTCCATCTTACTACCATCTCCAGGATATCGCTCACCCTGTCAAGTACGCCTTCGATATTTGAAATAAAAGATTCAGAAGCAGGTCCCGGCTCAATATCTACTCCGAGTTCCGGTATCCTTATTGTTCCTGATGTCGAGCGAACCACACGCACATCAAGGTCCTCCCTTGCCGTGACTTTTACTTCATAACGAATGGGTTTGCTCTGGGCCATGATCATGGTATCAGAGTATCTTAAACCGCATTCACACTTTGAAGTAATATGCATTACTTCACCAAAAAAAGGAATATTATCTTTTACCCAGTTTGTAACAAGTTCTTTGCTGCAAAGAGGGCAAACGCTTCTGGTAACTGTTAAATTACTATTTGGTTCTGAATTCACTTTAACTTTTGCCTGTCTATACGCATGCCACGCGGGGTCACGATAACCTGGTCTTCTTTGATCATCGCGATATCGCCATGTACATCATTGACAACTGCTTTTAAGTCTTTGATCGCCCTGTCAAAAACCATTTTATCCTTTTTTGCAGGCAAGACATCGATCATCAGGATGTTGCCATCATAAATTTGTTTTTTTAATTCAGGCATCATTTCAAGTCCTGATAATTCAGCGATTTTTATATAAGTGCTGGCTGTCTCACCCTGAAAACCCTCTTCATATTCTGAAAGATCAAGTTCCTGATATTCATCAGCATCTAATTTAGTCTTCTTCCCGCCGCCAAAAAGATTATCTATAAATTTACCCATGTTATTATCACCTTTACTTCGTACTCCTTATTGTTTATATCTATTTATTTATTTCTGTTCAAGGTTCCAGATTTCATCCCCTACATAGTGTATGGACTTCACTGCCTTGCCTTTCCCCCCGACCATTTCTTTTCCTGCCATAAGGGCTTTTCCGATACCGATCGCTTTCCCGTGTGCTTTCTCTACGATGATAACAAGATCGCCTAATTTTATATCCGGGTCTGCTTGCACAATCCCCGGGCTCATTGTATCAGCTCCATTTATGATAAACCTCACAGCCCCCGGATCAACCAGTACTTTGCGGCGCGCCGGGTTTAATTTAAGGGCGCCTTTTACAGTAGGAAATATCTTCCCGTCTATCTTAAATAAAAGAGGTTCCCCATCCACGAAAATGAAATCCTGCCCCTCGCTTTCCACATATTCAAGCTTCCTGCCCTCAAATGATGATGCATCACCAAATGCCTCGACAATATCATTTACAAGAGCTTTCTGATCAGTTTTTCTTAATACATTCCTTGACTTTATTTTCATTGCTCACCAATAGTTTTAAATATTGTACGAACTACTTTGGAGCACTATTGAATTAATGGTTTATTAATATTAAGGAGCGTTTTTATGGGAAACAGACCCCTCGACATTCTAAACAATGCGTTAAATAAGTCAGTATTGATACGATTAAAAGGCCAGAGAGAGTTCAGAGGCGAATTACAGGGATACGATATTCACATGAATATCGTCCTGGCTAATGCCGAGGAAATAAAAGAAAACGGAACGAAAAAACTTGGAACAGCAGTTGTACGCGGAGATAATATAGTATTTATTTCTCCATAAGATTTAAAAGGTGATTAAAATATGTCAAAAGGTACGCCTTCATTCGGTAAGAACCAGAAGAAAACGCATGTTATATGCAGAAGATGTGGAAAAGCATCAATGAACACGCACACAAAAATGTGCGCAGCATGTGGTTTCGGTAAGACCACACACATGAGATCCTACAAATGGCAGGAAAAATGCGGTTACTAAGGTGACCACGGTTGCATGAAGAATGCGGTATAGTCGGTGTCTCTTTTAAAGAGGAGACATCAGCCGCACTGTCAATCTACTACGCACTTTTTGCCCTCCAGCACAGGGGACAGGAATCCGCAGGAATAACTGTTCATGATGGCAGCCAGGTCCGTACCTTAAAAGGCATGGGTCTTGTGCCGGATGTTTTTAACAAGACAGATATACAGAAACTTAAAGGTCATGTAGGGATAGGACATGTCCGATATTCAACTACAGGCAGTTCAAAGATCGAGAATTGCCAGCCTCTTCTTGTAAGTTTTAAGAGCGGGACTATAGCTATCGCTCATAATGGTAATCTTGTAAACTCAAAAGAACTCAGGACCGGGCTTGAAAAAGAGGGACGGATATTCTTATCGGAATCAGATACTGAAGTCATAGCCCATCTCCTTGTCAAGGAACTGATGCACAGCGAGCTTAAAGATGCAGTTAAAGATGTAATAAAAAAGCTTGTTGGTTCATATTCACTTGCCATCCTGATAGATAAAACGATTGTTGTTATTCGTGACCCGCTTGGCATAAAACCCCTGTGTTTTGGCTCGTTCGATAATGGTTATATTGTGGCGTCCGAGAGTGTTGCAATTGATATTTTAAACGGGCAGCTGATACGTGATGTAGCTCCTGGCGAGATGCTTGTTTTCAACAATGGTACATACGAAAGCCACCAGCTGGTAAAATCAAAAAATACTGCCCATTGTGTATTTGAATATATTTATTTCGCAAGGCCGGATTCAGTCATAGATGGCCGGCTTGTATATAATGTGAGGATGCGAATAGGAGAGATGCTTTCTGAAGAACACCCGGCCATAGCAGATATCGTTTCGCCTGTTCCTGATTCAGGCATCACATATGCGATCGGTTTCTCTAAGAAATCGGACATTGATTATATGGAAGGGCTTATGAAGAACCGCTACATAGGCAGGACATTCATTATGCCAGGGCAGGATATGAGAGAAACGGCAGTCAGGCTGAAACTAAACACTATAAAACCAAATATTGAGGGTAAGAGCATTGTTCTTATCGATGACAGTATTGTGCGCGGAACAACTTCGCGCCGTATAATAGATATGATCCGCAAATCAGGCACAAGAGAGATCCATATGCGGGTAGCAAGCCCCCCCATTATTTCTCCATGTTACCTGGGAATCGATATGGCAACACGTGAAGAACTTATAGCTGCGCACAAAACAGTAAAAGGAGTTGAGGCCCTGATAAATGCAGATTCCCTGGGATATTTGAGTATAGATGGACTTGTGAAATCCATCGGGATCCCGATGGATGATCTATGCCTGGGGTGTTTGAGCGGAACATATCCGGTTGAAATCCCGGGGGAGAAATGTATAAAGAGACAATTGAAATTGTCAGAATTCTAAGGGAAAACTAAAAAAGAGGGAACTTCTATTAACAGTGAGGCACAACTATGGGCATTATAAAAAGGCTGGGACTTAATTTTTCCTGGTTGAAAAGACTATTTAACAGAAAAAAAGCGAAAATCGGAATATATGGCCCTCCCAATGCTGGTAAAACCACACTGGCCAACAGGATAGTCAGGGACTGGACAGGGGATGCCATGGGTTCGGTATCCAATATTCCCCACGAGACGCGAAGAGCCAGAAGGCGTGAAGATGTTACAATAGTGAGTAACGGTTCTTCAGTAACACTGGATATTATAGATACGCCAGGAATTGCCACAAAGATCGATTTTCATGATTTTATGGCATTCGGACTCCCGGAGGAGGAATCAAAAAGACGCGCCAAAGAGGCAACAGAGGGTGTAATGGAATCTGTTAAATGGCTTGAAGACCTGGATGGCGTAATACTGGTGATGGATGCAACTGAAGACCCATATACCCAGGTTAATGTTGTTATAATTGGAAATTTTGAAGCTCGGAAGCTTCCAATATTGATAGCTGCAAACAAGATAGATCTTCCAAATTCATCACCTGCAAGGATACAGAGCGCTTTTCCGCAGCATCCGCTTGTTCCCATATCCGCTCTTGAAGGGAAAAATATAGATTTGTTATACAAAGAAATTGCAGAGCATTTCGGGTGATCATATGAAAGGAATTCAGATGGATTTAATATCGGAAGAAAAGCTTGATGGCATGACTTCCATGGAAAAAGTGAGGTTGATTCTTGACGAAGTGCGAAACGGAAAGATACTCATACTTGAAAAGGGGCTAACTCCCAGTGAACAGACAAAACTCATCGAACTAACAATGGCAGAGATAGAACCTGATGATTTTTCAGGAATTGAGATTGAGAGTTACCCTGTAAAACAAAACGAAAATTTCCTGAATAAGTTATTTGGAAAACAAACTCTCAAGACACGGCTTACAGTTATAGGCCCTGCGGCACAGTTAAAAACAATTAAGAAAGATAGGGATTTAATAAGCGCGTTAGTCTCACCATAAGACATGCCACATAAATGCACAAGATGCGAGAGCATATTCAAGGACGGCGCAGCCATCATATTGAACGGCTGCCCGAAATGCGGGTGGAATAAGTTCCTTTATGTGAGAGATGACTCTCCCGCGCCCGGACCAGTCGCAAAAACCGAAACTGCGGCAAACACAGGTCAGATCTCTCCTGAAGCTTCGAATTTCATACGAGAAGTCGATGAGATACTGGGAATTAAGGAAGAAAAAACCGAACTAACAATAAAAAATGAACCTAAAGCTGAAAATGCAGCAAAAGAAGTCGGGGACAGGATCGAATCAATCCGCATATTATCACCCGGGCAGTATGAATTAAATCTTGAATCGCTGCTTGAAAGAAAAGAAATTGTCATGGCACTCAAAGAAGATGGTACATATATCGTTAATTTGCCATCTGTCTTTAAGAAAAAGAAGGATCACTGACGGTAGAATTTTGTTGGTGTAGCATTACGACCGGAATATTCAACCGGGCGCTCATCTCCAGGAAGATAAATAAATATCGTATTAAGAGTGCTTCCAAAACTAACAGATTCATGAATATAATAATTTACATTCTTATCATACCTTGAAATATTTTTCACATGCAGAATTGTCTTATCCTGATCTATCTTTATAATCTCATAACTGAAATTTGAGAAGAGTTCCTGTATCTTTGGCTGGATGCTTTTTCCTCCCAGCAGGAGAATATACATTTTCGGAATAGTACCAAGATCATAATTTACTATGAATTCAGCATCAGTCTTATCGAATTTTATTGTAACTGATGAAATCTCAAAAGTACGGCTGCCTGGCGACCCTCCGGACAATGGGAGAAATAAGAACAATAATAAGATAAGAAATATCACTGGGGTTAGTTTTTTCATCAGGGATTTGTTATGCATTCCGCCAATATATCCTTTGCGTCAAATGTGGATAACTATTATCGTCCATTAATCACCTTTATACCAAAAAATCCAGGTGAATATAAATGCCAAAAATTACAATTATCGGTGCAGGAGCGGTTGGTGCGACTGCCGCGCAAAGAATAGCAGAAAAAGAACTCGGGGATGTAGTCATGACAGATATAGTTGAAGGGCTTCCACAAGGTAAAGCTCTTGACATTCTGGAAGCTGGCCCGCTTTTTGGTTATGACTCAAATATTATCGGAACGAACGATTATAAGGATATCGAGGGATCGGATGTAGTTGTCATTACTGCCGGAATAGCAAGAAAACCAGGCATGACAAGGGAAGACCTTCTGAAAATAAATACTAAAATAATAACCGATGTCTCACAGAATATCAAACGTTATGCACCTGATTCGGTAGTTATCACTGTCACTAACCCGCTTGATATAATGACTTATGTATCCATGAAAACCACAGGTTTTGAACCAAACCGGGTCTTTGGAATGAGCGGTGTACTTGATTCGGGCAGGTTTGCCACGTTTATTGCGCTTGAACTTGGGTGTTCGGTGCGGGATATTAAAGCGATGGTTCTGGGAGGGCACGGGGATACCATGGTGCCTCTTCCCCGGTTTACAACAGTATCAGGTATCCCGATCACAGAGCTGATGCCGGAATCAACAATCAGTCGGCTTGTTGATCGGACGGTCAACGGGGGAGCTGAGATCGTCAATCTTCTAAAGACCGGAAGCGCATTCTATGCCCCATCAGCAGCTGTGACAAATATGGTTGAAGCTGTAATAAAGGATACAAAACGTATTCTTCCGGTATGTGCTTACCTGAGTGGGCAGTATGGCAGGAAAGACATTTATCTTGGGGTTCCGGTAAAAATCGGCAGGATTGGTATTGAGGAGATCCTTGAACTTGAATTGACTGTTGAAGAGAAAAAAGCCCTGGATAGGTCTGCAGAAGCTGTAAAGTCAGGGATCGCATCTCTTAATGTAATTCAATAACATCGGAATGAAATTATTTTTTGATACTTCTTTCCAACATTGTGCGTTTTCTCTTAAGAGATGAGATACTGAAATAATAATATACCCATATAACAACAGCGCAGAAAGAAAGGAATCCGAACAAATATAACAAAAGTTCTTGTGTATCCTTGTGGTGATATCTTACCCTGATCCTCTGTCCTGTGGAGTTATTCCAGGTGAGGACTTCTCTTCCCAACGCGTCATGTGTAATGTTATCCGGATCTGGCTGGACATATCCCAGGAACATGGTCCCGGATGTGAAATCTTCAGGTAAAACTACACGTATTGTCCTGTTGCCTGCCGGAATATAGTTAAAATCCTGCCCTCCCGGTATGGTATATGCTACAAATCCTGTAAAGTTGGTACTGAAATTGAAATGGGCATAATTTCTGCCCATAATTGTCTTTATTGTCACATTCAAGCTGGCATTATTTCCTCGATAGTCTACCGCTACAGGATTTCTGAAAGTCTGGATGCTATCATCTATCCTGTAATCAACTGATGTCTTGTTAACAACGTTATCTATTACCCCGGTCGAAGAGAGATTCAGATAAAAAATAGTAGTGTTTTTCAGGCCGGGAAGTTCATACTGGGAAGGGGTGCCAGTTTCAACATCAGGAGAAATGCACCCGGCAGCCAGAACCAAAAAGATGATCAGACCAATAATTAATTTCATTAATACTCCAACATGAACTATAAAACCCTTAAATATTGTCCTTGAAAACTTAGCTGATAATACACAATTACCAACCATTTCATAATCATTATTATTACGAAAATTTCATATACTTTTCGCTTTATCAATAATATACTTTTATAATATTTATTAAGGAAGAAAATGGAACCACTGAATACAGGAGTAATCGGATTTGATGAAATGCTAAAGGGAGGTATCCCGAAAGAGCATATTATTGCAGTTCTCGGTTCACCCGGTACAGGTAAATCCACTTTTGCGCTGCAATTCATATACGCAGGACTCCTGAAAGGTGAGAACTGCTTTTACCTTTCACTTGAGGAAAGCGAGGATACTATTGTCAAGACAGCTTCAGTTTTCGGCTGGGACCTGAAGCCCTACATTACGAATAAAAAATTGGTTTTGATACGTTTAAGCACCATGAATAACAAAGTGGCAGCCGCCTGGGTCGAGAATGATCTCCCAAGACTCTTTAAGTCATTTAATGTTAAAAGGCTCGTTATTGACCCGATAACACTGTATGAAATGTTGTATGAACCTGAATCTTTGCGACGCGAACATCTCTTTAATCTTGCGGAAAAAATCAGGGAACGCGGGATAACTGTAATCATGACTTCAGAAACTAACAATACCAATCCATATAATTCAAAATTCGGGGTTATCGAGTATATTGCAGATGGTGTTATTTTATTAAGGCAGGTAAGGCAGGATGACCTGCATGAAGTGGAAACAGTGATCGAAGTCTCAAAAATGAGGCGTATTGAACATTCAAGGGATATCAAACCCTATTCTATAACAAAAAATGGAATAGTTGTTCACTCACAGGCAGAAGTTTTCAGTTAGAGGCGGGATTATTAAACAATTGCCTGTGGTAATCCAGATGTTGTAGAATTCATGGTAAAGGCTGAACTTAAAGTGCCAACATGGGTCGAGAGAAGATATTCTTTGTTATGGGATGCTTTCGGTGATTCTGAATTCAATATTGAGCAAGCTGCGAAAATATTGGAAGAAAAAAACAAAGACAGGCAAGAAAAAGAAAATACAAACTCAAAAGCAAGGAGAAAATCATCGGTGAAATCTTCGCTATCAATAATAATAAATTAGACCGGGGAGAAGTTGAAGGGTTATTAAAAAAAGCAGGGACCTAATCCGGACAAGGGTCGATTATAAGGATTTAAGAAAAGCTCTGGAGGAGGCAATTAACCTCGACCTAATCCGGACAAGGGTCGATTATAAGTTCATCTTAATCCTCCTATTCCTCAAGAGATTTAGCGATAAGTGGGAACTTGAATATGACAAGCATATAAGGAAGCTATTGAAGATGGTTTAAACGAAGATGAAGCAAGAGGCAAAAAATTCTGCCTACCATGATTTTGACTTTCCTCCCGAGTTCCTGTGGACAATATCAGAAAATATCAGGAAAAGCTATTGGCTTAATAACATTTAAAAAAATATTTAACACGAAAAGATTTTACACCAACAGAATTTCGATATCTATTTCCTCCCTCTCCCCGAACAGCGCCGCATCGCCGAAGTCCTGGGAGCTGTTGACAGGAAGCTTGCACTTTCGCGCAGGAGGAAGGAGAAGCTGGAGAGTGTGAAGAAGGGGTTGATGAATGAATTGTTGACGGGGGGGGAAGAGGGTGAAAAACAATGTTTGAAAAATACTTAAATACGTGATTTCACATATATAAGAATATGACGAATATAACACTTTCAATACCTGATGATGTGCATTTTAAAATGAAGACTCATAAGGAAATAAGATGGAGCGAGGTAGTAAGAAGAGCAATAACCGATTATATAGGAAAGCTTGAGGAGAAAGGTTCTGAGATATCAACAAAAGATTTGCTCGAAGAGCTTGGCGATGATTTTAAAAAAAATCTGAGCGAGCTCAGTTTTGAGAAAGCTGAAAAAGAGTACAAAAAGATGAGGGATGCAGAGTGGAAAAGAGTCTCTTCGATACAAACAGATTGATCGATGCATACAGGGAAAAGGAAACGCTCGATGGCTATACTACCATACTGAATCTCATAGAGTTCCCAAAAGCGATAGAATTCAATCTTAGAGTTATGTTTCCTTCCAAATCTGATTACCATCTGGCTTTAAAAATATCAACTGAACTGCTAAAGGCTGGAAAACCAATACCTGCTGTGGATTCGGTGATTGCAGCAGTTGTTTTTAACAATAAATTAAAGCTGGTGACAAAAGATAAACATTTTCTTTTTATTAAAAAAGTCCTGCAAGATTTTATGGTTGATGTGGTATGATGATAAAGGTGATACTATGAAAAGCAAAGAAGAAATCCTGAAAACCATAAAAAAGAGCTCCCTTACCTCAAGGAAAAGTTCAAAGTCAAAAGCATCGGTATATTCGGCCCTTACGCAAGGGGAGAGCAAACAAAAGAAAGCGATATCGACATAAAACTTCACATAATTGAGGAGGCGGTATATGCCTAAAAAGAGAGACATCAATCTCTATGTGAACAAGACTCTCGCCCTTGAGATAGCAAAAAGGGATCAGTTTTCTACCTTGCCAGATACAAAGCGAGCTTTTAAAGAAGGTAGGATAGAGGAATTTATCATAAACATGGAAGATATAGAATATATCATCAGTGATAAAAGAGATAAGAGGAGGGATTAAAGCAAATTCTCAACTATCTCAAGTTGATTTTGAGGATTTGGAGAATAACAATATCCACGATCTAATAGAAAGGAAACTGGTTTTTAATACAAACAACAAATTAAAATTAACTCCACATCTGGCCGCCAAGTATCGTCTCGGTCTTGTCGCTGGTGCTCTGGTGAATTTTTTTGATCCTGACAAGAAATTCATTCCCGATTATTTCAGGCTGCTCAAAAACAGCATCTACTCCCAGTAATTTAAGGAATTCTTCAAATTCCGTAACGGTTTTGAGGCTTTTCACTCTCAGTTGCACATTTTCAGCAATCTGTTCCCCATTTTTTTTCTTTTTAATTGTGGAGATCATAGGCAAAAGGATGCTTTCCCCAAGTTCCTGGCATCTTCTCCTCGCATTTTCCTCATCTTCATCCCATTCTACTGACTGGAATGCTTCCCTGCACACTCTTCCAAAGAAAAAATCCCGCCCGAAATCATTGTAGAATTCAAAAGCATATTTAAGGTCAGCGCAATTACTGAGCGAGCTTGTGTATTTTACAGGAGGCAGGATCATCTGCGGGTCTTTGATGACAACGCCTTCGCGCAATGTATCACCAAAACCCTTTATGATATCCGTAATTGCATCATGAGCTTTCCCAACCTCAAATTCGCCGAAAAGATGCACTGATTTGATCCTGAATTCATCCATAAGTTTTCGCCTTTCCATTACAGGCATGGGATTTCCGGAATTCTTCTCCCTGACATCAAATGCAAAAAAATCCAGTGACTCTATGTTATAAAACTTTTTAGGTACATAAGGGCTGTCCGGTCCTACCATTTCACCGCATAGCACAAGTTCCGGGTGTTCATGAAAAAAATCCGGCCCGATCAGGTCATTTACCTTCTGCGTTGTATAAGGACATATAAAACCGCCACGCGTAAGCGCGACAAGTTTATCGCCGATCAGCGCTACCCTGACATTGTAACCGTTCATTTTCTCTTCAACCGCCGCTTTATCGCATGAAGAAAAATGCTTAATGAGCGCAGGATACAGCATCAAGGTGCGGGATATCTTAGGAAAGCCCCGCACGATCTCAAATGGATCAAGAAATACAGCAGTTCCTCCTTCAACAGACGAAACAGGCTTATCAAACCTGAATAATTCATGTTTCCCATATACATACTGTATACTCTTCCTTTTCAGCGCCCCTGTAATACTATGTTCAGGAATATCCAGCAGGCGGGATATTTTTTCAATATCAAGTTTATTCGCTAATTCTGAGACATCCCGTCTCATCCTTTTGCCGCCATATACTTTATGATCTCTCGCCTGCTGATAACGCCAACCATTTCATCCCTCAGGTTCAGCACAGGCACTCCGCCAATATTTTCATTAAGCAGGGTCGATATTACTTCAGCTATAGGAGTATTTGTCCGGACTGATTTTACATTGCGGGTCATAATATCACCCACAATCAGATTCCGGATTCTTACATCCTGCTGGTTATCAGGTACAAGATTCCTGAAATTCATCATCGCTTTTGCGACATCTCTCTCAGTGATAATCCCTACTATATCACCGTTTTCGAGAATAGGCAGTCTCCCAATATCGTTATCCAATATAATACGCCTTGCATGGGAAACCCTGTCGGCCGGACTTATGGAAATCGGCTCTTTCATGACCTCAGCAGCATATCCCTTTATGCCTTTTGCGTTTTTCAGGATCTCATGAGGAGTTACCCAGCCAAGAATGTCACTATTATCCGTCACTACCAGGATTCCATTTTTCCTGTCCATCAATGCGATCGCATCTTCTACACCCATATCAGGAAGTACCCCGGTGAATGTATCAGTTGTCGCAGCTGCAACATGCAACGATGATGCCGGCAGATTTGAAGTCTTCCAGGTCCCGAGCTTGCTGGCGATGCTTCTCATCGTGATAACACCAATCGGCTCACTTCCGTTGATGACAAGCAGTCTTCGTGTATCATGTTTATCCATCAGGTCCATTGCATGTGATATTTTATCTGATTTATGCACCGTGATTGGTTCGCTCATTATGTTTTTTACTTTCATAGTATCACTTCACATTGTCAATATAGTCTTTATTATGTTCTCCCCTGTCAATATTCCCTTGACCCCATTTCCCAGTACCGAGAGCCCATTGATCCTTTCTTTAACCATCAGGCCAGCGGCATAGGTCGCAAGGTCTTCGTAATTCACATTGATGATCGGGCTTGACATTATGTCTTCTGCGACCAGGGGTACTTCGGTTACATACCTGTTCTGTTTTCGTCCCGCAGCACTCTCTTTTCGTGTCATTTTTATTTCTTTCTGCGGGAGACCACCTGTTTTGTCCTTCATTTCCGTGAAGGTCAGATTTGAATTGGTTATTATACCTACAGGCATATCGTTATCTTCAAGGACAATTGCCCTGTCTGTTGAATTTACCTGAAGCTCATGTATTATATGGTTTATCGTGTGATGCCTGTGTACAGTCAGGGCCGGATCGATTTGCATATCCTTGACTCTCATATCATTATCTAATTTTGAGAAATAACTGATCAGATCCCATTTCGTGGCTATTCCTATGACTTCATTTTTATTGTTCACTACAGGCAATCCGCCGATATTATTCTCAGTCATAAGTTCGGCCAGTTGCTTTGGTGTTGCATCCGGAAATATAGTTATAAGGCTTTCGGTCATTACTTTTCTTACAGGTATATCATCGATCGGACGCCTGCGCCACTGTGGTTCGGCCTGGTTGAGCCTCTTTACGATATCTTTTTTTGTCACCATTCCTATGGGTTTGTTATTTTCAACAATTACAAGTCTTCCTATCTTATGGCGAAGCATTAGTTTCCTTGCATGTGCTACATTTTCATCAGGCGATACAACAAAAACAGGAGCGCTCATTATATCTCTTACTTTCATAATAACCTCTTAACCAGCCATTGCACGTACAAAATCACGTTCGGTTATAATTCCTTTCAGTTCACCATTTTCCAGGACAGGTAGTGATCCCACGTCCTTATCAAGCATTACATTTGCAGCCTCTCCAAGATCAACATCCGATTTCGTAAAAATTATGTCCCTTTTTATAAGAGTGCTGACCGGAACCTGGAAAACTTCCCTGGCGTTCCCGGTAACAAGCCGGTCGAACATATCACCGCTTCCCAGGAAGCGCATAATATCCGATGCTGTAATAATACCTATAAGTACATCATCCCGAAGAACCGGAAGTCTCCTGAAACCATTATTTATCATGGACCTGGCTGCTGCCCCTACTGACATATCAGAGGGTGCTGTCACTATTTTTTTGCTCATGTATCCTTCAACTGTCTTACCCGTAACGATACCGGATAACAGGAAAACAAAATCCCTTTCGGAAACAATGGCTTTCACTGTGCCATCTCCATCGGTTACAGGGATTCCTCCGATATTCTCTTTTATCATAATATTCAATGCATCTTTCAACGAATCTTTTACATTAAGGGATATGACATTTGTTTCCATGATTTCACTGATACTTCCATTGACAGCTGAAAGCAGATTGCCTTTGAATTTGTTTTTAACTATCAAATTCCTTTGTCCGCCACCAAGGAAATCCACTATATCCTGTGATGTAATGATCCCTTTCAGGTGATTCGTCCCGGCATCCGCTACAGGAATTCTCCGGAATCCGTGATTCAGCATCGTCTTTACTGCCCCGATCACAGGCATTGTAGGGGGGATAGTGATGACATCGTTTGATGCTATGCTCATTATGTCCCCGGTTTTTTCTGATATCCTTGATTTGAAATCGATGGGAGCCATGTTCCGCATATATCCCTTTCGACCCTGCTTTGCTATACTTGCATTACTTACGTTATTGCCAGATTTATTCATAAAACACCTTTAGATGAATGCTTTAATAATATCGTTCCTGTCAACTATGCCAACAAGTTTTCCGTCATTTGTTATTGAGATCCTGCCCACGTCAAGTTTCATGAATGCCTGTATTGCTTCCGCAAGCGTGGCTTCAGGGGACAACGTATATGCCGGAGTGCTCATAATCTTCTCAACGGGCGGCGACATCGTGGATTTTGTTCCCTGGTCGTCTTCTCTTTCAATTCTGGCATAACCGGCATTGATTATATTGCGCCGTGTTACCATGCCAACAAGTTCTCCATTTTTCAACACGGGAAATCCTGACAGGCCTGTTTCTTTCATGTTCAGCCAGACTTTGGATATGCGGTCTTTGTTAGAACTGGTTTTTACATCTGTAGTCATTATTTCATTAATCTTTTTCCGGGGTATTTTGTCAAGCTTAAGGTTCCTGAAAATATCAACAACACTCAGTATCCCTGCAAGTGTCATATCCTGTCCCGATTTCAGGACTGGAACACGTCCCATCCCCGCATCCATCATTAATTTAGCAGCTTCCATCATATCCATATCCGGATATATGAACGGAAACTCTGATGTGAAACCTTCAACAGTTACATTTGATTTGGTGGAATATATATTCAACAATTCTTTTTCGGTCAGTATCCCTATTACCCTCTTTTTTGCATTGACCACTGGAAGAGTCCTGTAATGTCTGTCCCGCATCACCTGGCGCGCATGCGTCATAAAATCCGTATCCTGTATAAAAACAGGATTTTTGGTCATTACGTCTTCAACTTTCATAACATACTCCTTTTATCATGTATAATTATGTTATATGTTAATTGTTTAAAACCCTTTGCAAGCTGCTATTCCTATTCAAGGTTTTCCCTGCAGCTCTCACAGAGAAGTTTTCCTTCTACTTCTAACAGGTTATCTGAAATGTATCCGCAATCCTCACAGATACCTTTAAAAACCCGTCCTTCTGTCTCCATGGAAAATATTTTTTCCCTGTGCATCTTGATCAGATCTGAGAAGATGTTACCCATTTCAGCGGAAACAGCAAGAAGGTCTGTATCCGTAATAATACCAATTAGCCTTCCATTTTCCACTACCGGCAACCGCCGTATCTCCAATTTCACCATCTTATGCATCGTTTCTGTAACGTCATCTCTTGAAGATACAGAGATCAGGGGTGTGGTCATTAATTCTTTAATGGAAATATCATCCGGTCTTAAGTTCCTTGAAACGATCTTTTTGACAATATCTCGCTCCGTAACTATACCGACTGGTTGTTTCCTGTCGGTGATAATGACGCTTCCAACCTTGTATGTAAGCATTTTCTGAGCTAACTGCTGGACATCACATTTGATATCTATGGCTACAACGTTCCTGGTCATTATTTCTTTCACCGGCATTTTAACTTCCATGTTTTCAGTCCTCCCTACTATGTAACTATGTATTTTAGAGTGTTTATATGTTATGCTGGAAAACTTCGATGTGAATCATATTTCAATGACTCAAATTAAGTCCATTCTCAAATTTAACGTATTGTGCTTTACTCTTCTAACATTTTTACCATTTTAATAGCAGCTTCAACCGCCCTTTTGCCATATTCCACTCTTTCATGGGCATCAAGCCTGCTCATTCCAGGACCGGATATCCCCAGGGTTATTGGTTTTGAAAATTCAAGCGCAAGATCAGCGATCTTTCTTGAAGCGTGCTGGATCACCAGCTCATCGTGTTTTGTCGCTCCCTGTATAACGCAGCCAATAGTCACTACTGCGTCTATTGTTTTATCTTGCGCCATTTTTTTTACAGCCAGTGGCATGTCAAAAACTCCTGGCACATAATATATTTTTTCAACTGTGGCGCCAAGGAATGCCGCATGTTCTTTTCCGAGCGTTTCCATCTGGATAGTAAGATCACGGTTGAATTCTGAAACAACAAATCCTAATTTAATACTCATTTTGGCACCTGATTGGTTATATTATTTAGAACATCTATATATTTTTCGATACAGTTTTGATAAGTTTATTTTGTGTTTCGAAAAAAGGTGATTATGAAACATTTATATCTCTTATTAATGTAAGGGAAGCCAAAGAAGGTATATGTATTATGGTTAAAATATACTATGAAAAGGATGCAGATCTAAAAATACTGAAAAATAAGACAATTGCCGTTATTGGTTATGGCAGCCAGGGAGCAGGGCAGGCGCAGAACCTGAATGATTCCGGACTTAAGGTAATTGTTGGTGTCAGGAAAGACGGGGAATCATGGGCACAGGCAAAAGAAGATGGTCTGACAGTCATGACAATGTCTGATGCAGCAAAAAAAGCTGATATCATCCAGATGCTCGTACCTGATGAGATACAGGGTGCAATTTATGCTTCCGAAATCGCCCCGCACATGAAGAAGGGCAAAACATTATGTTTTTCACATGGATTTAATATCCATTATAGCCAGATCGTTCCTCCAAAGGACATTGATGTAATAATGGTCGCACCAAAAGGTCCTGGTTTCCTTGTGCGCAGGACATATACCGAAGCAAACGGTGTTCCTGCGCTCATTGCAATATACCAGGATGCAACAGGGAATGCAAAGGATACAGCCATGGCTTATGCAAAAGGAATTGGAGCAACAAGAGCAGGCGTGCTTGAAACAACATTCAAGGAAGAAACTGAGACTGATTTATTTGGCGAGCAGGTTGATCTTTGCGGTGGAGTAACATGCCTTATGAAAGCAGCATTCGAGACACTTGTTGCAGCAGGATACCAGCCTGAGATCGCTTATTTTGAAACATTCCATGAAATGAAACTCATAATTGACCTCATTCATGAAGGCGGATTGAGCAAGATGTGGTACTATGTGTCAAACACTGCTGAGTACGGCGGCCTGACCGTCGGGCCAAAGATCATCAATGAGCAGTCAAAACTGGCTATGAAAGAGGCGCTTCGCAGGATCCAGAGCGGGGAATTTGCAAAAGAATTCGTTCTTGAAAGCAAAGCCAACAGGCCGGTCCTTAATGCCCTTGAGAGACAGGAGAATGAGCATCAAGTAGAAAAGGTCGGAAAAGAGCTTCGTTCTATGATGAAGTGGTTGAAACAGGATTAAAGGAATCCTTTTTGAGAAATAGGGTTGCGGTGAATCCCGATCCTGCACATATTTTTTTAATGGTTTGGTATGGAAAGCGGTTTTTTGACATAAACACACCATGTAAAAAAGGAGTATTGCTCAAATCGCAACATACCTGCTCTCAATCCCACACTCTTAAATCCTTCAGGATATGGTCAAGATATAGATATCGACTTGATATGACACCTAAAGAGGTGGGGTCAGATTCAAGAGGCACATCCACTAAAACAAGGATTGAAACATGAAATAATAACTGATCAGAGCATCATTTATAATCATGCACCCACCAATCCCCTTTAACAGTATGTTCTTTCTTCCATATAGGAACCTCAACTTTCAGGCGTTCTATTGCTTCCCTCAATACCGGGAATAGCTCTTCCCTGTGACTGGCTGCAACAGCAATATAAACAATGTCCTCACCCGCTGGGATTATTCCTGTTTTGTGATGCATCAGCACATCGACTATACCCTCTTTTTCCATAAGCTGCCTGCATATTTCATCCATCTTTTTCCGGGCAAGTTCTCCGTATGCTTCAAATTCCAAAAATTCGGTGCTTGTTTTATCTGTAACTGCCCGGACAATTCCGGTAAACGTCCCGATAGCGCCTGCTTTTTCAATTGATTTTGAACTCTTTAGCTTTCGAAGCAAAGAATCAAGCGTGTGAAATTCGGGTTGCTTCATTATGATATTTACCAATTCATCGATATCTACATTTTCAAAAGTATCCAGCCGTTTGATAATTTCAGTGGCCTCAACATCACCAAGCGCGATCTTAGGCAGTTTGCTATCCTTGAACCCCTCAACCACTGCAAAATCCACTCCTGCATTTGCAAGTTCATCCAGTGCAGTTGCCAGATCATTGCTGCGCGAGAATTTCACGATCTCATTCGGAGTAACTGCGATTACAACATCAGCGCCAGCCTGTGCATGTTTCCAGGTATCGGTATCTGGAGCATTAATATCATGTTCATGGAGATGTTTTATCGTCCCAACTGATCCATGCTTTTTCAAAACTTTGACAAGCTGTCCTACCAACGTGGTTTTTCCTGTTTTTTTATAACCTACAACCGATATTATTTTCATGGATATATTATTACATTGATTCAGGCGCAAATATACCCAGTGTATCAAGTGCATTTGCAAGAACGATGCGGGAACATTCAACAAGCGCAAGGCGTGCTGACCTGAATTCAGGCTCGGCGGATAGAACTGGCACATATCTGTAGAACTGGTTGAAAGAATCTGCAAGTTCTCTTGCATATATGGCAAGAAGGTTTGGTTTTAATTCCCGTGACGCATTGTCAATCACATTTTCAAATCCGGACAGTTTTTTGATCAGCATTATTTCCTGTTCTTCAAGAAGGGTATCGGGATCGAAATTCTCAAATGAAATTCCCTCATCACGGGCATTCTTTATTATGCTGCATGCTCTTGCATGGGCATATTGAATGAATGGAGCGCCCTGTTTTTCAAAGTCCACAGCTTCTTTCCAATCAAACACTGTGGCCTTCTCAGGGGATATCCTGACAATATCGTACCGCACAGCGCCGATGCTCACAAAAGATGCTACTTTTTTCTTGAAATCCAGATCTTTGTCAGGAAGCTTTTTATCAACGACTTCAAAAGCTGCTTTCTCAACTTCATCAATGAGTTCATCAGCAGAAATGAAAACACCGCGCCGGGTGCTCATGGAACCTTCGGGCAGCGACACGAACTCAAAAATAACGATCTCAGGTTCTTTATGACCCAGTATCCTGAGTACTGCTTTTAGTTGCGATGAGATAAGTTTATGATCAGCCCCAAGAATATCGATCATCCTGTCGCATTGCGTTGCCTTCCATTCATGGTATGAAAGGTCGCGGGTAGTATAAAGAGAAGTCCCGTCCGAGCGTTGGACTACAAGCGATTTCTGGATGCCCATATCTTTCAGGTCAACCATGAACGCGCCGTCCTTTAGTGCTGTGCGGTCAAGTGCCTTGACTTTATCCATTATCATGTTCACTTCTCCGGAGCGAACGAATTGTGATTCCCAGATGAATTTATCATGACGGATATTCATGCGTGTCAGGGATTCTTTTATCCCTTCCATGCAAGTATCGATGGCATTTTTGAATTTTGCTTCTATACCGGGGTCGCCTGTCTCGTATTTTTTCATTATGGCATCCACTTCCGGCGAATGTTCCTTTTCATCAACGAGGGTCTTGTTGGCATTAATATAAACTTCGGCGATCGCATGGTCTTTCTTTTTTGTTGTATCGAACTGGAAATTCTCAAGTCCCCAGACAACCACAGCGATCTGCCGCCCCATATCGTTAATATAATACTGCGTCTCCACATCATATCCGGCGCGTTTAAGGATACGGGCAAGGGTATCGCCAATTACGGAATTCCTGATGTGACCGATATGCAGCGGGCCGTCAGGATTTGCCGAAGTATGTTCCAGGATAACTCTTCCCTTATTGTTAAGATTCCCGAAATTCTCCCTGTCATGGAGCACGCGAAGAATGGTTTCGTTCAGGAAAGTGCGGCTTATGAAAAAGTTGATATAAGGCCCTGTCATTTCGGCACGGGCAACATAAGAATCTGCCTGTATTGAGATATTTTTGTAGATTTTCTCGCTGATTTCTTTAGGGCTTTTCTTATATTTCGGCGCCAGCCTGAATCCCACAGAAGATGCAAGGTCTGCATGAGGCGATTCAATCAGAGCAAGGTCTTGCGCTTCGAATCCTGCTTTTTCAACAGCGCTGGATAATATTGATGAAACTTCATCTTTGAATTTAAGGAACATAAAATCGAGGGTTACACACAAGCAAAGTACATAATTATTGGGGATGGGATAAACCGGATTATAAATCATATTGTTATCTTATTTGATATATAACATGGTAACAAATGTGATTCGAAAACAACCAGATTGGATAAAGTATATGGTAACAAACAGCTACAATTAGTATCCAGACATAGTTTAAAAAACCGTTATAAACTATGAAATTAATGGGTTGATTAAAAGGAGATATAAGCGTGCAGGGCGTCATAATATATTCAACAAAAAACTGTCCGAATTGCAAGGTATTGAAGCAATTCCTGGAGAACACAAAAGTACAATTCACAGAGGTAGATATGGCTACCCCGGCGGCATTAACAGAACTGAGGATGAACGGCGTATTTACAATGGCTGCGCCGGTGCTGCAAATAGGCGATAAATTCCATACATATAATGAGTTATTCACGCAAGACAGGATTAACCAGGGCAATGTTGAATCCCTGATTAAAGACGTCGCATAGGGTGAAAGGAACCAAGGGTACAGGTTCCCCTGAACTCTAACAAACTGCATGACTCAAAAAATGAGGTGAAGATAAGATGGGCAAATATATAGAAGTACAGATAACGGATCTTATGGAAGAACATAAGGAAGAGCTGTATAACGCTTTTGCTGCAAGAAAGGAGCAACAAAAGGCAAATCCGGAACCAATAAAACAAAAACCAAGAGAAGTCCAGACTATCCAGAAAACACTCGGAGGCTCTCTTGTTTCAATTATCCCGAAGGTCAGGACAACGGATGGCCACCTTATGGATTGGGACAGGGATACTATCGTAAAACAGCTTCTCAAAGAAACAAAGCTTTGCGAGCAGTTCTATGGAACTGCCGGGATCAACGAGGAAGAAGCAAAAGGAATAGCCAAAGAAACCGAGAAAAGGATAAAGGACATGAACGTGAAGTTCCTTTCAGGTCCTCTTGTCCGGGAACTGGTCAATATTATACTGCTTGAGCATGGCCATACCGAATGGAGAAACATTTCAACAAGAGTGGGGACGCCTGTTTTTGACGCCTACCGCATAGATATGGGTTCTGGTTTTGAGGCCCGCGACAATGCAAACCTGCAGGAGAACGCAGAGACAAGCCACAAGAAAAAAGCGGATAAGATGAGCAAGGAACAGTACCTCCTCATGATACCTCCAAAACTTGCTGACTCGCACCTTAATGGCGATATACATATTCATGACCTGGAATATTTCGGGACACGCGCGTTTTGCCAGGACTGGGACTTGCGGTATTTCTTCTACTACGGCCTCATGCCAGATGGAAGCGGGACAAAAGCAAGTGTTGCAGGACCTGCAAAGAAAGCAGAGGTGGCAATCCTTCACGCAGTAAAAGCACTTGGCAGCGCCCAGACAAATTTCGCGGGCGGGCAGGGTTTCTATAATTTCCTCACATTTATGGCGCCTTATTTTGAAGGCATGAGCTATGACCAGGTCGAGCAGCTCACACAGATGTTCGTTTATGAAATGACCCAGATGATGGTGGCCCGCGGGGGACAGCTGGTTTTCTCCTCTGTCCAGCTCTCCCCAGGTGTCCCGAAACTCTGGCGTGATAAACCTGTAGTTTATAAAGGAAGGGTCTGGGACGGCATACAGGCTCCAAAGCGCACGTACGGTGAGTTCGAGCGCGAGGTCAGGCTGGGCTTTGAAGCCATGATGAACGTAATGCTAAAAGGCGATTACTGGGGAAAACCTTTCAATTTCCCCAAGCCTGAGATAAGCCTTGAGCCTGATTTCATGACCGAGGATGAAGAGTTTAACCGCACACACCCCGAACTTTTGAGCTACCATGAACTTTACACCAAAGCATTTGAGCTTGCTGCACGCTACGGAACTCCTTATTTTGATAACCAGCTCCCCGAATACAGGGGCGCAGGAAAAGGCATTAGCTGCTACCAGTGCTGTGCCTATAATTTCTCATCTTCGCACGATAAGGATACGGAGTTTGAAGACAAGTTGTATTTCCGTGAGGGAAAGCATTTCTCGATGGGGGCATGGCAGGTTGTGTCACTGAACTGCCCGCGTGCGGCCTATAAGGCCAAAAAAGACGACGATTCACTCTTCCGGGAATTGAAGAACATGATGGACCAGTGCATGGATCTCTTCAGGGTGAAGAGCAGGTGGATGAATATTGTGATCGAAAATGGAAGGATGCCTTTTGTGACCCAGAGGCCAAAGGACCCGTTCACAATGACCCACGGGCAGATCGCTGTTGATACAAAAGGGCTTGTCTATACTATAGGTGTGGTTGGAATAAACGAAATGGTCCAGCACCATACCGGAAAGCAGATACATGAAAGTGATGAAGCACGCCGTCTTGCGATCCGCGCCATGTTCGAGATGAAGTTCTATGCCAAGGAGCTCTCAGAGAAGTACGGCATGGAGATAGCGCTTGCAAGAACTCCGGCCGAAACTACAGCCCAGAGGTTTGCGGTATCTGATATTCTGCATAAGGAATACAGGAAATGCGCCGAGCCGATTATAAAAGGCAACATTCCGGAAGCATTGAGGCACATCTCGGAAACAAGAGATCTTCCGATCTATTACACAAATGGCACGCATATACCGCCCAATGCAGATGTGTCTCTCCCGGCGCGCATCAAGCTTGAGGAGACCTTTTTCCCGATAGTGGATGGAGGCAATATCCTTGATATCTGGCTTGGCGAAGCCGCGCCGGACCCGCACGGCCTCAAGGAATTTGCGATGAACATTGCGAAGAACACACAGGTCGGTTATTTTGCTTTCACGAAGGACATGACGGTTTGTATGGATGATTTCCATGTGGCTTCAGGACTGCTGGATGAATGCCCCAACTGCGAGAGCAATAATGTGGAGCATCTTTCGCGTGTGACCGGGTATATCCAGGCTGTGAGCGGATGGAATGAAGGAAAGAAACAGGAGCTTCTGGACAGGAAGAGGTATGGGGTGGGAGCGTGAGTAACATGGGAGGGGAACTAATTTTTCGAGGTAAGCCAATAAATAATAATCTTCGTCCCTGGTTGTATAAAGCCTCAAAAGAAGAGAGGATGGAAATGGCAAGGCAGATAGCCTCAACAGTTGAAACGACTGATGAGGAACTGTCTTATTTTGATACAGCGAACCTTGAGGATATGCCAAAAGAGGAAAGGACGTGGCTCGCGAAGAAGATCGTGTCGTCGATTCCGCACCGCAGGGGATATACGGGGTGTTAGGGGCTGGAGTGGGGGTTATGCACGGACTAAAAATTAATTTTGATAAACGGGAAAACATATGACAATGACAATAGAAAAAGGCATAACCAAAGACCTTGAAACCATACAAAAAAAGGACGCACAAAAATGGTTTCAACAGCTTGTTCAAAAGAGCGAGTACGTTGGAGAACTTTTCTCCATAAACTATGAAAATGCCAAAATCCAAATACATGACACTGAGAGACAAAAGGTCGGAGGAATACCGAGTTTGAGTTTTCTTATTGCCACACGCATTGACCCGGATAAAGCAGAGATTGACTTCAAAGAGGAAGATGCTTCATTTATTCTACTTCGAGTCATGGATGCAGCACAATTACCAAATAGTTCAGAAGCAGAAAGAATCAGAGTTGAGACCGCCCAGCGAGTTAGTGGAGATACTGACAGGCATTGGGACGGAGACGGAATAATGGACACGAAAACACGGGTCTATTTAGGTTATGCTGGTGTTCAATGTAGAATCATTGGAACATTTTATCTGGATACACCAACCGAAGAACAAAATAAAAATAGTCGGCTGCAGTTAAAATTTGGCAGCGACCTCTCCAACTTTTATCCGAATAGAGGACTAAAAGTTTACAAGCCAAATGGCAAAGCACTGGGACTAATAGTAAATTATACAGACCCGAATAACAGACAGGAACATATCGAAAAATATGGAAAAACCAAAAATGTGAGACTTGGGTTCATCAGATATGCATCAACCAACAGGAAATTCCAAGAGATAGATGATGTTCCTGTGCACATCTACCCTGCAGATCTGCTCTCTCAAAAATCTGCCTTATTCGGCATGACAAGGACTGGTAAATCGAATACTACTAAAATCATTGCAAAATCGGTTTATGAATTGCGCTATCCTGAATCAGGGGACAAGGAATTAAGAATCGGTCAAATCATATTCGATCCTAATGGAGAATATGCAAATGAAAATGCACAGGACAAAGATTGTAAAAATAATCCAAATGCATTGAAAAACATTTGGGAAATACAGAAAGGCGCCAATAAAGCAAATGAAGTCGTTACCTATGGTATAACCAAACATCCAAGTGATCCAGACCGTATTTTAATGCTCCTTAATTTCTATACTGATGAAAATCTTCAGATTGGTAAAGAAATCATTGACAGTATTCTTGCAGATAATGACTACACTTATATGAAGAACTTCCGGCAAGTTGCATTTGAAGCACCTGATCCGGAAGATCGCAGTGAATTGACAAGATATAACAGAAGGGTATTGGCATACAGAGCAGTGTTGGCAAGGGCTGGCTTTACCGTTCCAAGCGGTTTGCGTGCAAGCACGGCAAAACTATTCAATGCAAAATTGATAGAAGCAATGCATAATAGCCAGAGCAAGAATGCGTCTAAATACATATCAGCAGCAAACGTTTTCTCAAACCCAAACCCAACTTGGGCACAGCTTGGGATTGCCTTTGAAGCATTGGAAAATTTCATACGAGAAAATAATAGTGGTTATAAGGCATTTGAAGATGAATATGTAAGTGATCAGAAACATTCAGGCAATTGGGCAGATGATGATTTTAAGAAAATTATCGGAATATTCCAGTACCCTAATGGAACAAGAATAATTGGAAAGGCAACAGGTCAACACAGTGCAGATACAGGAAAAGATTATGCAGAGGAAATTTACATCCAATTGGTTGCAGGTAAACTTGTTATTATTGACCAATCCAGCGGCGAGCCAGAATTGAACAAGTCATCTGCAAACAGAATAATAAAAAAAATTTTCAGAGAAAATCAAAGTAAGTTTATTCAGGGAGTAGCTAACATCCCTGAAATTCTAGTTTACATTGAAGAAGCACACAATATTCTTCCTGCAGGAAATGACTTGGATTTAACTGACATTTGGGTCAGAACAGCCAAAGAAGGAGCAAAATACAGAATTGGGATGGTTTATGCCACCCAAGAGGTTAGTAGTATTCAAAAAAATATCTTGCGGAATACTGCAAACTGGTTTATTTCTCATTTAAATAATACGGACGAGACTAAAGAACTCTGCAAGTATTACGATTTTGCCGATTTCGAACCATCAATAAGGCGTGCACAAGACAAAGGATTTTTACGAGTGAAGACATTGAGCAATCCATTTGTCATTCCGGTACAAGTGGATAAGTTCAGTGTAACCACCTAATTCGAGTAATGTTATGGGATTTGAAAACGAATTTGCCAGTTATGAACCGCTCCGCAGAATACTGGACAGCCCCAAAGTCCGATTACTACAGGATAGATTGCGAGTAAGGAAAAGAGGCGAAAATGAAAATGGAAATGAAGAATTTGAAAATAGCATCATCAATAAGGCAGATCTGACGAGCGATTTCATTCCTGATTATGTTATTGCCATTGATGGAAGTTACCAGTCAGTAAAAGTAGAAAACGGATTTCCCGGTGCAGAATTTGGCTACATCACTATTTCTGCTGTTCTGATAATTGAAAAATCGGTCCGGGAATTCGCCAAGCAAAAATTTATTGATCCCAAGAAGTTCAGGGAAACCGAGAAGGCATCTAGCATTGAAACATTAATTCACGGCTGTAATGTCATCTTTAAAGGTGAGAAATCAGCCAAAGCATCGATGCGTAGGGCGTTGTTTGAGGAACTTCAAAATACAAGAGTGTTTGAAGAAGGCGAAACTTTACTAGAAACCTATGAACACCTATTTCGAATCAAGCTCGAAAAAGATAGAGAACTTGGCAAACCAAGAAGCCCTATTGATGGAGTTGACAAGGAAATGAGCTATGATTTTGGACAGTACACCTGCCCTCATAGTGGAGAACCATTGTACTCAACAGACGCAATGCGCTTACATGAACTAATGAATCCGAGTGGCACAAATAACGAAATGTACGGCCAGATAATGCAGATGTTTGAGAAGCTCTTGCTTATCCACATCTTGAGGTCATTTGAAAAAAAGAATTGGCTACCACTATTGGACAGAGTTGCCTTTGTACTTGATGGCCCATTAGCTTGTTTTAGTACTTGGTCTTGGATTAACAAATCTATCATTACAGAACTTGCTCGAATAAATAAACTTCAAAAGAAACAAACGGAAAAAGAACTTTTCATATTCGGCATTGAAAAATCAGGCACTTTCTACAATCACTTTGAGGAAGTTGATACCAAAGCAGATGGCACAACTGATCGTTTTTTGAACCAGTCAGCGTTTCTGCTTTCAGATGGTTACATCAAAAGGAATATCATATTTTCTGAAAGCGATAAGCCCTATGGTCAAGACACCTATTTCGGCAGGAAACTATTTTATAAGACAAGGACAGGATATAGAATTGTCCCTGTGCTTGCCTTTTTCAACGACCATCAGCAGAATTTGGAAACAGCAAGAACAGATCAGTATCCAAGATTGGCTGATTTAATGAATGTGCTTGATGAATTGGTTTCCAGCCGCTATCCCAACTCTGTTTCACCGTTGGTCTCCGCACATGCAGAAGCAGCTATTCCATTGAATCTTGGCAAACGAATCTTTGATGATATTGCAAGAGAAATCCGAAACAAATCATTACAGCCATGATAAACGTTGAGGACATATTAAAAGGATTTAAAACCCCTGAATCTCGCTGGGCAAGGTTCGGCCCTTATTATGCTATGTTCCCTCTTGACTTTGCCTTTGAAGTGGTTGAGCAATACTCAAAAGAAGGGGACTATATCATTGATCCGTTCGCGGGTAGATGTTCCAGCATTTATGCCGGTGGCGTTTTGGGTCGCCACAGCTTAGGAATTGAAATCAATCCTGTCGGTTGGCTCTACGGAACTGTCAAACTCAAGCCTGCTGATAAAGCAGAAGTATCCGACCGCTTATTAGAAATATATTCCAAAAGAAACTACTACAATCGAATAATTGAGAGAATGCCTTTATTCTATCGAATGTGTTATTGCGATGAGGTTTTAAAATTCCTTTTATCAGCACGGAAGAATTTGAACTGGAAAAGGAACAGAATCGACGCAACGCTAATGTCAATATTGTTGGTTTATTTGCACGGCAAATTAGGTGAAGGATTATCTAATCAAATGAAAATGACAAAAGCAATGGGCATCAATTACTCGGTTAATTGGTGGAAAAAACACAAGCTGACAGAACCACCAGAAATCAACCCTGTTGACTTTGTCATAAAGAAACTAGATTGGCGATACGAAAAAGGAATACCAACTGTATTCGATAGTCAAGTAGTTTTCGGAGATAGCACTACTGAATTAGACAGAATTGTACAGAAAGCACAGGAGGCAGACATTCGTTTTTCATTACTATTCACTTCTCCACCCTACTGCTCTGTGACTAATTACTATGCTGACCAGTGGTTACGATTGTGGTTGCTCGGTGGACCAGATGTTCCGAAATCGAATCAAAAGAAACATAAAGGGCGTTTTGTTTCCAAAGAGAACTATTACAATCTCCTTGACACTGTTTTTCGTAATTGTGCTGCTCTAATGGACGAGAACAGTACAATCTACGTTCGGACAGACAGACGCGAATTTACTTTCAACTCAACACTTGAAATCTTGCAGTTACACTTCCCGAAACACAAGACAGAAATCACTGATAGACCCTTTAGGAAGAAAACTCAAACGGAAATACATGGGAATACTTCAAAGGAAACAGGTGAGATTGACATTATATTGACATGTTGACAATGTAGGCGCTAACATCGGCTAGCAGCACAATCCAGCGCACAAACCGCTGGCATCCCTTGCAGGCAGCGAGTCCGTGCTGCGTTGACATGTACCGATTCATCATAGTTTATGATAATATGCCCTCTATACACTGATTTTGACGATTGGGAATTAAAGAACCATCTTTAATAAAAGATTTCAGGAGGGATTCTAATTCAGGAAAAGATTTCGCAATTCGTCCTTTAAGTGCCCCTATAATTAATGGATTATCCATATCATCCATAAGAGAACGAGAATCAGTCTTCAATCCAAAACATTCTTTGTCATAAGCATATGCAAGGCCAATTTCTACACATGCTCCTTCATCAGGTACTCTCCCATCCATTACAAAAACAATAATATCACACTCTTTGATTTTCTCTACATCCTTCTGAAATATCATTTGTATTGCATCATCTTTTTCAATTCCTTTTTCTACCAATTCAGATAATAAATGACCGTCTTCTTGAGGTAAGAATGTATTAAACCCAAGA
Source organism: Candidatus Methanoperedens sp. (assembly GCA_012026795.1). Lineage (NCBI taxonomy): Archaea > Methanobacteriati > Methanobacteriota > Methanomicrobia > Methanosarcinales > Candidatus Methanoperedentaceae > Candidatus Methanoperedens > Candidatus Methanoperedens sp. The sequence goes on along the minus strand of VEPM01000013.1, from coordinate 70,248 downwards.
TTCTTCAAAAACCTATTCATTCCTCGGTTGAATTCCAATTCAGATTCTGAAAATAATGGCCCAGCTATGTAAACTGTTTTTTTCATGTATATCGCCTCTTAACCCTGTCTGGAATAGTAATTTTATTGAAGACAAATTCAAAATATCTATCTGTCATACCAGCTATATAATCCCTTACTATCTCAGGTGGTGTTGCATTCTTTTTATATTCGGATGATATCCAATCTAAATCTTTCATATCTGGATAGATTAAAGATTCTTTATTTTCCTTTTCCAAATCATCCAAAAAATGTTCAAAAAGGGTGGTATACATATATTTTATTTTTTCACTTTCTTTCATAAGCTTGGGGCTACTATAAATATGTTTCATATTATATTTATAGAAATCTTTAATGCACGATGAAACATCATCCGAAAATGATATTGCATCTTTATCATAACTGTTGTTTATTACATCCTTAATCAATACATCCAATACTAACCAATTGATTTCTTTCCAATTTTTTATACCAAATAATTCAATGCAATTTTTCGGAAAACCATTTAAATCTTCAGGAATAAGATTTACCTCGATAGCATCCTGCAAATCACGCCCCAAATAAGCAATAGTATCAGCAATTCTAACAACGCAACCTTCAATTGTTAGTGGGAAGGGATCTTTTTTCGCTTTTATATCCTCAATTTTTGATTGAAAAGAATCCCAACTTACAATTCCAGAAGGTACGAGACTTTTGTTATGAGATTCTCCGTTATGGCAAAGAATTCCATCCAATACTTGAAGAGTAAGATCATAATTTTCTATGACATCAAGAAATTGTATGCTCTGAATATTGTGGAAAAATTTTCCAATTCCTTTCTTCTCACATAGTTCGCTAAGTCTTTTTTCTCCAAAGTGCCCATATGGCACATGTCCAATATCGTGACCCAATGAAATGGCTTCAATTAAATCCTCATTTAGCCTAAGAGCTCTCCCTATTGTTCTTGCTATTTTTGAAACAAGTTGTACATGAAGCACACGATGAGTTATGTGATCATTGTCAACCAAGAAAAAAACTTGTGTCTTATCTATGTATCTTGAATATGCCTTTGAGTGTATTATTCGATCTGCATCTCTATAGAACGGTGGGCGAATAAAAGGCTCTTCCTCTTTTTTTTGCATTTTTCTTAAAAACTGTGAATTTCTCGTTGCGTTTGCTGAGTATAGCAGTTCCTTGGATTGTATTGTAGTTCCCATTTTTTCTAGCAAGTCATCTCTAATTTTCATAGTCTCCTCTTCTATTTTTCAGATAACATCTATTATTTAGAGTAAATAATTCAATGTATTATTTAAACAGTTGGTAAGCGGAGAGAAAGTAATTTTGCTTTAGATTTTTAAGAAATCCAAGAATACAATCTTTCCGAACATATAGAAATTAATAATTAACACCTATAATTTATCTGCCCTCTCACCCCTTCCCCTCATGCGAATCACGGCGCTTTGACAGGAGCGATGGGGGAGGCGCCTCTTTATTTGGATAACAAGGATGCATCGGGTTTGCATAAGTTCCAATACAATAAATCTGCGTTCATCCGCGTTCATCTGCGGTTTTTTATGAAGTGTAACAAATTAGTTTTTGATCTTTGCCTCTTCATTGTTTTATTTTTCAGCGCCCCCGCCCCGCTTTCCCCTTCGCTCGTGCTTCTGCCTGAACCCAGCACCATGAGGGAGAGGAGGGGCAGAGGCCAGGACACGAGAGGCAGCCCTCAAATTGGAAGAAATAGGTATGAATACTTTCATTGCCCATACCAATTATATATATGTCTATAAAAATCATACCGAAATACTCAAGGGAAATAATAAAATATGGCATCCTGTTTATCCCAAAAAAAGAATAAAACTGTTGAAATGAAACTGGTTGATTTCGACAAAAACATACAAGTTCCTTCTGAAAACATTCCAGAAAAACCTGAAATAGTGATCCCTGAACAATTGGAGACGCGGTCCGAAATTGAGAATCTTGATTTCAAACTTTCACAACACTTCAGTACTAAATTTGTAGTGCAGCGATCTTTGACAAGGCAGCTTGTCAGCTTTCAGGCTAACAAAACAATGGCGTCTTATCGCTGGTACAAATATAAAGAAGCATTTTCTGCTCCACTTGTGGAGTATCTACTTAACAGATACGGGATTGTATCCGGTAAAGTCTTAGACCCATTTGCAGGGAGTGGAACGACCCTTTTTGCGGCAGGTGCTGCTGGCATGGATGTTGATGGCATCGAACTTCTCCCTATAGGCCAGCAGATTATTGCCGCCAGACTGTGTTTGGAAAGAGAATTTACATCGGATGATTTTGCTGCGATCAGAAGGTGGTTGAAAACATATCCATGGAAGGAATCACAAGATAGATACCCGCTGCCCAGATTGCGAATTACGGATGGTGCATACTCAGCTGAGACAGCCGGAGCAATCGAGCGATATATGGGTACGATGCAGAATGAGAATAAGTGCGTTCAGATTATCCTGCGTTTTGCCCTGCTGTGCGTTCTGGAATCCATCAGTTTTACTCGTAAAGATGGTCAGTATCTTCGGTGGGATTATCGATCCAAACACAGGAAAGGGGGAAAACCGTTTGATAAAGGTGTGATCTTTGATTTTGACCGGGCAATATGCACAAAGATTGAGGAGATTTTGAATGACCTGAAGCTGGGCAGTGGACATTTGGATGAGCGCAATCATGGCAATATTCATCTTTTTCAGGGTTCATGTCTGGATATAATGCCAGAGCTATCGGATAATTCTTATGATGCGATAGTAACATCTCCCCCTTACTGCAATCGTTACGACTACACCCGGACTTATGCTCTGGAACTGGCATTGCTCGGAGTAGATGAGAAAGAGCTTACCAACCTGAGGCAACAAATGTTAAGCTGTACTGTTGAGAATCGCGCTAAAGACTTACTTATGATAAATCACCAATGGGCTAAAGCCATTGAAGCAGCAGATCATCAAGAATTGCTACAGGCCATATTACGATATTTGGATGATCAAAAGGATCAAGACAAGCTGAACAATAATGGCATCCCCAGGATGGTGCGGGGTTACTTCTATGAGATGGCCTGTGTTATCGCTGAGTGTTCACGCGTAATGAAAAAAAATGCCCTCTTATTTATGGTCAATGATAATGTTCGTTATGCGGGAGCAAGTATTTCAGTTGATATGATACTTTCATCTATAGCTGAACGGCTAGGATTCAATGTTGAAAAAATTCTTGTACTGCCTAATGGCAAAGGTAATAGTAGCCAGCAAATGGGGGAGCATGGGCGTGATGCTTTGCGAAAATGTGTATATGTCTGGAGAAAAGCATAATGCCTGCAGGCAATCCGCACCGCCAGCACTTAACAAGTAACGATGATCTTGTAACGACCTATGAGGAGACACGAGCGGGTTTCGTTGCCCTGGCACTCGAAAGAAACCGCAGGGCAACGCCATTTATTGAGGAAGCGAGATCCCTAAAAGCGGCAGCATCTCAAGCCGCAAACCCGGCTTCATTGATCAATTTTACAGGGATACGGGCAGCTTTGTTGACTGCGGCTGGTGTTTCGGATAAAGCTGCGGGACATATGGAGGAGCAAGATAAAGAGGAAGCAATACAGGAACTGATAGAACATTTCCTTGAACCTGCAGGATTGAATTTTGTAGAAGAACTGGTATTTCGATTCCTTTTGACAAGAGGTGATGCATTGGGAGGATCTATGCGAAACGTGGGAGGGGCAATTGCACAGCGCAAACTTACTCGTGCGATTATTGCTACTCTTTCTGTTGCAGGAATTTCATTTAAATGGCTTTTTTCCAAGAGCAATGTATGGATACAAGGAACAGGAAACGATCCTGATATAGATTTGGATGTAAAGGGACTTAATTGGTCTAACAATGACCATAACCGAACCGTCAGATACAACCTCACAGTACCTTTTCTGAAGAAAAACGTAGACTTGTGCCTATTCAATTGCAGTCATCTGGAACTTTCTACCAGTTATAATAATCCTGCACTTTACGTTGCACTTGGAGAACTTAAAGGTGGTATCGATCCGGCCGGTGCGGATGAGCACTGGAAAACAGCGAGAACATCCCTATCCCGCATACGCGATGCATTTGCGGATCATGGCCTTTCGCCTCATATATTCTTCGTAGGTGCCGCGATCGAAAATAGTATGGCTGAGGAAATCTGGAATCAATTGGAAGATAGAACTCTTGGTAATGCTGCCAATTTGACTGATGCAAATCAGGTCGCCTCTTTGTGCCAATGGTTATGCAACCTGTAGTCAAATCTCATTGCTGTACAAAGGTGAATCATAACAGAAATCCAGCCCCCCTCTAGTTTTGCTGCTTCCCCGCCCCTTACGCGAATCCCGGCACCGCCACAAGGCGATGGATTGGAGGCGCCATTATAACATATATCGAGGTAATTTATACCACATAAGATGATTTATTTATATGAAAAACAAATGTTGGAAGTATATGAGATCATTTCTGGTATCAATTCAGAAAGAGGATAAATTCTTTGTTGCGCGGTGTCCTGAACTCTGTGTGACTTCACAAGGAAAAACTCTGGAAGAAGCACAAACAAACATTAAAGAAGCTATAGAACTTTACATTGAAAGTTTCGGTGAAGACCTGCCACGAGAGATATCAAAACCATTCTGGACCACGGTTGAAGTTGCTCATGCCTAAACTTCCTGTTATTTCAGGAAAAGAGCATATAATGGCTCTGAAAAAGGCAGGATTTGTTGAGATGCGACAGAAGGGCAGTCATATATCGCTTCAAAAGATCACTTCAGAAACAACCTATAAGACTGTTGTTTCTCTGCATAGAGAACTCGCCAAAGGAACAATACAGGAGCGATGGGAGAATTAAATTGCTCCGAAGCAAAAATTACAATCTAACAAACTCTTCTTTTTGTGTCAGGATTATACCAGATTTCATGGCTGCCCTTTGCATATCTGTCAAAAATTTACACTAACAGGAACAGAGGTAGTAATTTTAAAACTCTTTTTTTCTTTAATTTTAAATGGAAGCGAGTCCCCATGTTCTATGTACGACTCAATCAATTTTTTAGCAACATCCTGTGCAGATGCTATAATAAATCATTCATATAGTATAACAATTCCTCAGGGATCCATGCGAATGTCGAGTAGAGCACATAGCCCACTTTTTGTTGAGGTAATAGCCCCAAGGCAATGAGCCCCTCACAGAACCGGACGTGAAGATTTCCCTCATCCGGCAGCCATCTAAAATTGCCGCTCATTCCATAATACTGGTAATGCCCAAGCAACTTTATTCCCGGTAACTTCCATCATTCTTTCAGTTCAATACGATTTCGGAGACTCTTCAACAATAGATTCATATCTTTCATCTTCTATACGAATTTCTTACGTGAGGTCTTCCGCCCAAGCTTGAATTTGCCTTTTCAGGTTTTATCGCAAAGTATAGCTTGTAGAGTCTTGCTGGACTCACTTCACCTTGCTGCGGCGCAGAACTCTCTGCTATATCCCAGGACCGGAGTTGCTTATTAGCGGTGTTGTGATTGCTGCCTTCCGTTACGCGGATAACGTCGGCTTCCAAGTGCATCTGCGTTTATTGAAAATGTAGAAGCCGGACTTGAAAGTTTCAGGAAAATAGTTGAAACGATAGATGGTTAATCAATTTTCCTTGATCAATTCGCAGTATTTTGAATAATTGATCTCCTCAAGCTTTCTTTAAATGGAACCGGTTCAAACCCGAATATCTTATTGAGATCATTCAGTTCGCATACCATGTTATTCTGCAGGGACTCGATCAGCCAGTAAACAACATTGGGATCTACAGGCGAAAGCTTTCCCAGCACCATTGATGATATCCAGTGCCACGATCCGGGGATGCGAATGAACGTTCTTTTCAACCCGAGTTCATCTGCATATTGTTGTATCAATTCTTTATAGGTCAAAACCTGGGAACATCCGATATCAAAACATCTGTTCACTGTCTCTTTTTTTCCAAGGCATTCAACAAGATATTTTATTACGTCGTCAATGAATATCGGCTGCACATGTGTATTTTCCCAGTCAAGAACAGGTATGATGGGAAATTTTGTAACGACTGTATCAAGGATATCAAAAGCAGCGCCGCCGCGCCCGATTATCACAGAAGCCCTGAAAACCGTATAATCAATGCCGCTGCTCCTTATAATGTCTTCAACTTCTTTCCTGCTTTTAAGATGATGGGATAATTTTTCTTTCGGATTTCTCATTCCCGTGAGATGAATTATCCTTTTGACACCATTGAGTTTGCATGCATCTACCATGTTTTCTATTGCAGTCCTGTCAAGAACATCGAATCTTTTCTGTTCGCCTTTCGGCTGGTTTCCCATCATGTGAATGAAATAATACACGGTATCGACACCTTTTGTCGCAGTAACAAGCGAATCGCGGTCAAGGACATCCCCTGTGATATAAGTGATGTTCGGATTATCGGATGATTTTGGTTTCCTGACAAGGCATCTCACTTGCAGGTTTTTAAGGGATAAGGCCTGCAAAACACGACTTCCGATAAAACCCGTTGCTCCTGTAAGTAAGATCATATCAGGACTGTGTGTGCGGTGAAAAGTATTTAATATATCGATAATATTTTCAATTCATCAGCTTAAGGAATATATCTTCAAGTGATGTCTCGACTGTTTTTATATTGATTATTTTCCCGTTGTGCTTTGCCACCCAGCCTGTAATGTTGTTAAATTCATCAATATCGTGCGTTGTTGTGATAAAATTCCCGTTATTTTTCCGGGCTGCAAAATCAAAGTTATCCCTGACATTGAACTCGATTGAATATTCAATTGCCCCGCACATTTTCCTGATCTGGGGCATGGTTCCGATAGAAACCACTTTTCCCCGGTTCATTATCAGGATATGGTCGCATATGCTCTCAACCTGGTACAGGTTATGTGCGCTAAAAATTATGGTTTTTCCCTGTTTTTTTAGCTCTAACACGAAATCAGACAGATATTTGGAAGTTGTAGGATCAAGACCTGAGGTCATCTCATCAAGGATAAGGTATTCGGGATCGTTTATCAAAGCTCTTGCTATTGCCACTTTTCGCTGCATACCCTTTGACATCTCGCCTATCTTTCTATCTCTCGCATCAAGTTTAAGCGCATTTAGCAGTCCCCTGATCCGGGTGAGCGCAGTTTCCTTCCCGATCCCATAAATCTCTGCGAAAAACATGAGGTAATCAATTGCAGTCATTCCCTCATATAATGGGCTTTCCTCAGGCAGGAAACCAAGTTTTTGCTTGATTTCCCGGGAATGTTTCCTGATATCCAGTCCCTGTATTTTTATACTGCCACCACCTGGGATAATCAATCCGCTCAACATTTTAAGAGTTGTGGTCTTTCCTGCGCCGTTTGGCCCGACAATACCGAAAATTTCGCCTTTCATGACCTCAAAATCCAGGGACTCAACAGCAGTAAAACTTCCATATTCTTTCCTGAGCCCTTTTACTTCGATTTCATTCATAATAAATACCTATTTTAAATACTTATTTATCTCATAAACATTATAAGTATTATGATGAAATAAATGAGAAAAATGGAAGGAATAAGCTAAATATGGGACAAATATTTACAATAGCCAGATGGGAATTAAGGAGGACAAAGTCAAATTTCAGTCTTAAAACCCGTTTTTTTTCTTTCATAATTTTAATCCTGATAGGGACTGCTTCTTTTTTTGCAGCCCAGTCAGGTCTTCATATAAATGATAATATTTACAGGGTTGTTGTGACGGATGCATCCCTTGCAAGGGTTTTACAAAACGAGGCTAAATTCGAAGTTGTAATTGCAGGTGAAAGAGGGGCTAAATCTCTTTTTGAGAATGAAGGAATAGATATTCTCATAAATGGCGATAAAATTTATTACCATAATAATGAAAAATCAATATCGGCTCTTGATGCTCTTGATAAGGCCATAAAAAAATATGATGAATCAAGGCTTTTGTCATATAATGACCTGAATAATACTTTTCCTGTGTGGATCAAAATAAAAAACATCCCCCGTGAACAGGCTTTCCAGGCGCCGTCTATCAATAATATTCCTGTGAATATGCCAGCGCAGGCGGCTCCGGGGGCAAGTCAAGTCTCTGCGCCCGTCACCGAAAAGCAAGGAACAGGAAATATGCCGGATGAATCTGCTAAGAATATACAAATTCCTTCTGCCAGGGAAATAACGGAAAATAAAATAATTTCACCCATTAATGAACAAACTCTGGCAACACCATCTCATTTTAACCCGTCTATCCCTTTTAAATCCGTTGTCCTGAGTTTTATATTTATATTTCCTATTTTTTTTATCGCACAGTTTTTTTCATCAAGCATTATGGATGAAAGAATAAAGAGAAAAGGTGAACTGTTGCTTGTAACACCTGCCAGTCCTTACCAGATAGTCCTTGGAAAGCTTCTACCGTATCTTCTGGGTTCGATTGCGCTTGTGGCAATAATGACATTTAAGCTTGGAGGAAGCCCATGGATAATCCTGACCCTCCTGCCTGTTTCCCTGATGTTCCTTTCAACATCCTTCCTGGGCGCAATAATTGCACGCAGTTTTAAAGAACTCAGTTTTGTGCTTATTTTCCTTTCTGTTTTCCTGTCCGGTTATATTTTCTTTCCCGCGATGTTCGCAAATATCCATGCCATCAGCATCATTTCCCCGATAACACTTGTTGTCAGGCTTCTTGAAAATGAGACTGTTTCGGTAAGCGATTATATGTTTTCCACACTTCCGTTTTACCTGTTATCCATCCTGATATTCATATTCGGCATTTTCATTTACAGGGAAGAAGACCTGTTCACACAAAAATCCATCAAGGAAAAGCTTCTTGATTCGATCCAGGAATTTATTAAACGGGTTCCAGCTCCGCTATTCTCACTCAGCATTGCCCTTCTCCCTCTTGTATTTTCGATCCAGTTGATGCTTATTGTCTTGATGTTTAATTTTCCGATTCGCATCGGGATATTATTATTTATTATTGTTGCTGCTTTTGTTGAAGAACTGGTAAAATCAGCCGGTATCTATACGGTATTTTCCAGGAAAATGGCTGAAGTCACGACAGGTAATGCCCTGAAATTCGGGATATTATCAGGGTTTGGTTTTTTTGCAGGTGAGAAAGTCCTGCTTCTTGTGGTCATTGCCAGTATTGCAGGCTCGGCATTCGGGTCAGTGATGGGGATCGGACTTCTTGTTTTTCCTTTGCTTTTACATGTCAGCTCCACAACAGCAGCATCACTGGGTATGAGATACCTGGGGCATCGGGAGTATCTTGCCTGTGTTATCCTGGCATCGATTGTTCATGCAGCTTATAATCTTTATCTGGTAAGGAGTGTTGTTTTTGGCTGATACAGGGGTTATTGTGAAAAAGGAGATTAAATCCCTCCTGTTTGAGAAAACACTAATACTTGCAATAATCGTACAATTGTTAATTGCATCTTTCTCATCTTTGATCGTTATTGGTCTTGCTTCATTTTTTGATCCGTCCTCTCTGAGCAAATATGACGCTCCCAGGGCCAATGTGGGAATTGTCGGGCAGGGTGAATTAAGGCAATTCATTGAAAAAGGCCAGGTAAACCCGCATTATTATACAGATGTTGACGCGGCACTTGTTGATTTTTATAATAATAAGATTGATGCCATCATCGTTATCCCGAAAGAAGGGTCGGGAGGCAATGAAATTATCAATCTGGTGATCTATCTTCCAAAATCAGATATAAGGGGCACTTTCGTAACACTGGAGCTAAAGAAACCCCTGGAGGAATATGAAGGCTATGTCCGGGATATAAGAGGTGCAAGGATCGGTTTTGAACCAATAAAACTCTATGTAGATAATATTCCGAAAAAAACATCGACCTATTTTGAATTCATATTCGGGATACTTATCCCGCTTCTTGTATTCACACCCGTTTTCATTTCCGGTGGCCTGATTATCGATATGCTGACCGAGGAATATGAACGCAAGACCATGGATTTGCTGCTGGTAACACCAGTGTCATTTTCCCGGATATTGAATGGAAAGATGATCACTGCTGTTGTTATTGTCCCTGCACAGGCTTTTTTGTGGCTTCTTCTTGTCAGGTTAAATGGAGTGGTGGTTTACAACACCGGATTAATACTACTTCTGTCAGGAATAACTGGAGCGATCGTTGTTATTATCGGGGCGATGATAGCAGTAAAATATAAAAAGAGGATGATCTCACAGTATTTGTATTCACTTGTGCTGATATTGATGTTCCTCATGGGATATCTGTTCACAAATTCCCCTTTTAACCTTGTGACAAGGCTGTCAGCCGATTCTATTGGCGCCCAGGCACTGGTTTATTGCGGGATGTATGCGGCTGTGGCGGTTGTGCTTTATGTGGGGATGATGAGATTTCAGGTTTTAGGGGCGGATTCATCCTGATAGTATCTTAGCATATCGTTTTCATATTTTTGTGAAATATGGTTATTTTGTTTTTGGAAATTTATTAACCACAGATGAACACAGATGAACCACAGATTTGTTTCATTGGAATTTGATTCACATCATGATTCTTTTAATTTCTACTCTTGGTTTACTGAAATTCAACAAAAGACAAAGTTTACGCCCAGTTATTCTAAGATAATTTAAGCATTGAGCAAAATGAATTGCATCGATTTCTTTTACCGCTTTAACTTCAATTATTATCTCATTTTCAACCAAAATATCAGCTATGTAGTCGCCAACCAATTCATCCTTATAATATACCTTTAATGGTGCCTGTTGAAAGGTTTGTAATCCTCTCAAATTTAACTCAATATTCAAAGCATTTTCATAGACTTTTTCCAGAAAACCTGCTCCAAGAACATTGCTTACTTCAAAAGCAGCCCCTATGATCCGCTCAGACATTGCGTTCAATCTGTGTTTATCTGTGTTCATCTGTGGTTCCGTTTCTTCAGATACCATAGCTTTCAACATAATTACAGTACCATAAATACTTCACTGAAAATATTCGTTGTTAGTATAATGTGATTTAAGGCAAAATCGACTGGGAAAAACTGTAAATCACTCTTGGTAAGGCTATCGAATTTAAAAACGAACGCTATGTTTTAAACTGGGCAGGCAAGTCCGACGCTTTCCGGGTATTACAGTCTTCCACCACTGTAACTCTTGTTCCATGCAAGGAAGAATCCTTCGGTTTTGACGATACGAAAAACATTTTTATTGAAGGTGAAAAACTGGAAGTTCTGAAATCACTCGAACTCTACAATAGCTTTTTTCGGCCCTATAGGAGTAACCAGGGCATGTGTGCCTTTTTCAATATGATATGATTCTCTAAGCTCTTTTGGCAGTCGCAGCAGCAATATTTCCCCGCTCTCACTTAATTTTCTTTTGTATGAAGTCTGCCCTCTGGGAGCAACTCCAAGCGCGGCTTTTAGTCCCTTCTCTATTTTATGTATTGAATCAGGATGGTTTATAATTACAACATCTTCATACACATCCTTGAATTCGTCATTCTTTTTCATATTATCTCTGGATTTTGTGTTCTTTGCGTCCTTTGCGGTTTGTTGTATCGTTTCCTTTCTGGTGAGATATGCATGATTCACTATGTCATACGCTATATTGGATTTTTGGTGATTATTTTGGGTAACACAGCCCTTAAGTACCCCCAACCCCAATTTCTAACAAGGGTTATGAGTTTCTTCATCAGGTTTGCACGCCAATGGATAGCTGGTGAAACCTTAGATGACGCCATCATAAGCGCAAAAAAGGCAAACAACAGGGGCATTGGCGCCATAATCAATTTTCTTGGCGAGCATGTAAAAGATAGAGAAGAGGCCGAGAAAAACAAGATCGAGAACCTTGGAATCCTGCGGGCTATTAAAGATGCAAAACTGAACTCCTCACTTTCCATAAAACTCACGCAGCTTGGGCTTGGGATCGATAAAAACCTGTGCTTATCCCATGTGGAAACGATTGTAAGCGCTGCTAACGATATTTTCGTATGGATCGATATGGAGAACTCGCCTTACACAGAGGATACGATCGATATTTACCTTACTATTTTTAAGAAATACAAAAACACAGGAATAGCGATCCAGACAAACCTTAAAAGAAGTGAAAGCGATATCCGAAGAATTATATCAATGGGCGGCATCATACGCCTCGTAAAAGGCGCTTATAAAGAAAATAGTAAAATAGCATATTCAAGCCGCGCAGATGTAACAATAAATTTCTCAAAACTCATGGGATTCCTGTTCTACAGGAGCCCGTTTTTTGCTATTGCTACACATGATGACCGCCTGGTCAATGAGGCAATTGAAGCCAACAAGGCTCATAAAAAGAAGATCGAATTCCAGATGCTTCATGGGGTCAGGGAAGAGTTGAAGAACAGGCTTGTAAAAAAAGGATTTGTAGTTGTTGATTATATCCCTTATGGCAAAAAATGGTTTCCGTATTCCGTGCGAAGGATAAGGGAACGGAAACGCAATATTTTGCTGATATTCAGGTCAATTCTTGATATATGAAATTTTGATATATAACGATCAGATGGCTTTTTGCTCTTTTAATTTCTTGTAGCTATTATATACTGTCAATATAATGGCTCCGAGTCCAAGAAGAATAATTATAAAATGAACAAATCCCCCGATAATTGGCAGATTTATACCTATAACCACGATAATCAAACCTAAAGCCATTGCTAATACCCTGGACTTGGTTTCCTGCTTCAACTTCCCTGATACATATTGTCCAACCCATAACCCGATATAAATTCTACTTATATATAATAATACGATATAAACAGCTAGTAATATCAGACCAGGTGGAATTCCAATTACGGTTACTAAAAGTAATACCGCAATAATGGGTGTAACTATCAGGAATAGGAGTCCCCACAAAAGATTCTTTAACGGCTTAACTGAAATATTATCTGAAATCCTTTGAGTTAATTCGGGAGCGAGTATCAGGGATACTATCCCGATCAATAAAAGCCATAAATATCCCAGTACCTCACCCGGTAACCGGGACATGAAATTTTCCCTTCTTACAGGTGTTTCTTTATAAGTAGTCGTTCCTGAAACAATTCCTGAAATTTCACCCGGACGGGGGGCCGTATATTCCAGGTTCCCGCCTATGATTGCTCCAGGAGAGAGCTTGATATTATTATCTATTCTAATAGCCACATTTCCCTTTGTCACTCCTCTCATTTCCATATTGGAAGCTCCTCCATTGATATTCCCATTCACAATACCATCAATAGTAGCAGTTCCTGCACCCAATGTTAAGTCCCTGGCTATTCTCGCATTTTTCTCTAAAACGAGGTTCCCGGTAAAAACAAGAATATTATCCCCGACATTACCATCAATCCTGACTTCGCCACCCGCTGCCCTGATATCATTCGTGACATTCCCGGTAACGATTATGGAACCTCCAGCCGCAATAATCCCACCATTTATTGTTCCGGTGACTTTTATTTCAGAACCTGCAGCAATAAGATCACCGTTGATAGTACCGTCTATTGTTATCGAATTTCCTGCAAAATAAAGATCATCATTTATCACTTCATCTTTCGCGATGATGAGGTTATCCCCGGACTTGAATTCTGAAGCACTGGCAATTGAGGAAAAAATGATACCAGAAATGAACAAAACGATTAATATTTTTAAGAGAGATTTTGTATTCATACCACTCACAACAATACGATTGTAAGTCTATTCAAATAAATGTTCCTACCGATAAATTTTAGCATTGATATTAAGATAAATTAAGGCTATGGTCAAAATTTTAGTTAGAAAAAGAATAGTCAGAGGAAAAATAGCTGAAAAACTGGAAAAAATAGCAGCCTGTTCAGAAGGGAGCTGCATACCTATAGCCGCTCCTGATGGTGATTTTGTTTTTGATACTACAGAAGACATTAAAAAATACTGGGATTCTCTAACAGAGTCAAAACAAAAATCCATTATTAAAAAATATGTAGAGGGAGATATTGGCCTGGAAGATATTATTGAAGAAGAAATGAATAAGCATTAAATGCTATTGAACCATTCATTGACAATACTCATCAAAACCAACGAGTGAAAAGGGCGGGTTTTTCAAGGTTGCTAATATGACCGGCTCCGGAGATAATTAAGACAAACATTTATCTAAATTGTCAGCCATCAAAAACATGGAGATGGAGTAAAAATAAAGGAACATTTCGCCGTCATCTCAACAGGGATTTTGGCAGGTTGCGTGATGCCGTAGCAGGTCCGGATAGTTATCTCTATATCCTTACAAGCAACAGGGATGGCAGGGGTGTACCAGCTGAGGACGATGACCGGGTAATCAGGATAAATCCGGATAAGCTAAAATAAGTACTACTTCTCAAGACCTGGAAGGAGGGCTTCTCGATCCGTTTATCTGTAATCCCGTATCAAAAGACCGTTGCTTGCAGAGATGGCAGTCGAGACCGCAACTACCAGGGGAAATGCCAGAGAGATAAAAAAAAGAAAGAATGTGTGATGTGAATAATCACATCACGTAAAATATATTACTCGCCTTCCATGAATGGGCTCTTGACTCCTGTCAAGACTGCCATTACACGTACTCTGCCTGTGAGCTGGTCATCGACTTTTGCGCCCCAGATAACCCTCTTGGTGTTCGGGACCTTGTCCATGATCAATTCGCCGGTAACTGCTACTTCTTCGAGTGTCAGGTCTTCGCCACCGACTATGTGGATCAATACGCCATAGGTTGCTGACATATCTGAAATATCAAGCAATGGGACTGCAAGTGCCTGTGAAACTGCCTTTGCTACCCTGTCCTCGCCGTCGCCTTCGCCAATGCCTATTGCTGAGACTCCGCCTCTCTCCATTACTGCGCGAAGATCTGCGTAATCAAGGTTTATCAAGCTTGGCTGTGTGATCGTCTCGGTAATGTTCTTGACAAATGCTCCTATGAGTGCATTTGCTACTGCAAGTGCCTCTTTTAAAGGAAGGTTGCCTGCAACTTCTCTCAATTTTCCGTTGTCAATGACAATCGTTGCGTCGCAGCTTGCTGAGAGCGCTTTAATAGCTTCCCTGGCTTTCTCTCTCCTGAACTGTTCGATCTTGAATGGAATTGTCACACAAGCAATTGTGAGACAGCCGAGTTCTCTTGTTACTTCACCAACTACAGGTATTGCTCCTGTACCTGTTCCTCCTCCCAATCCCGCTACAAGGAAAACAAGATTTGTTCCCTCAAGTTCGGCCCTGATTTCTGTGAGGTTTTCTTTGGTTGCCTGGGCACCCATTTCCGGATATCCCCCGCACCCATGTCCCTTACATAATTTCTCACCAAGCAGTACCAGTTTATCAGCTTTACTCATTGTTGATAAGTGGTTTACATCGGTATTAGCTGCGACGATCTTTCCGCCCGCCATTCCTTTTTCTGCTATCCATGTCGTTATGTTACATCCTGCGCCACCAAGCCCGACGACGGCCACTGATGGCTTTGACGTCTTTACAAACTCTGCTAACTTTTCGTTAACCATGTTAAATGCCTCTTTCGAACCACATTATTGGTCTCTCTACTGATTACACTGTTAAAGTATATAGATTTGATTGATAAAAACGTGTGTAAAAGGAGAAATAAGGTGTGAAAATATTTTTATTTCGGTTTTGGAGGCCAGTTCTTCTCCATCCAGCCCGGAATTCTTCCTGAGTCAGGCGGACCGATCATCACACGAAGCCCTGTCACATCTTCCACATCCCCCTGCAGCCTTGCAGCAAGACCCGGAAGAATAACAGTACTATGGGAAGTCTTATCCTTGAACTCGAAACTGGCCTTCTGGAAAGTATCTTTTATCTTGGCTGCCGTAAGCTGCCCACCCGCAACCGCGGCTTCAACCCCAATACCGTCTGTATCAACCGCTGCAAGATAACAGTTCACCTTGTTGGAAGAAAGGTCGCTCTCCACGGTATAGTAAGTAAGAGCGAAATTCGTTGTAACTATCACAGGTGAATCCTTTGTCGGAGAACCAACTTCATTTACACCCGGAGCCACTTTCACCGGTGTCCGGGGATCGGTATAGATCGTATCCCTGATGTGAACCTCAGGAAGCATGGCATAGGGCTCAAGGCTATGAAGTATCATGATGTCACCGTACCTTATAGTAAATACTGAGGCAAGTACCGTTTCCCAGTAAGAGGCAGTAACTGTATCCTTATAAACAAGCCAGGCATTAAGTGGAACAGCCAGGATCGGGTAAGCTATATCCTTTTGTCCTTCTTTTATTCCAGAGCGGCGAAGTTTTATGAACCGTTCAAAAGTTTCCTTCAATTGCTTACCCTGCGGATAGGTACCAGGATCAAGAACAATATCCCTGATGCCCATTTCCCCGAAGCTCAGGGCAAGGGATTTAAGTTTATCAAGGTCCGGTGAGAACAATACAACCGGGACTTTATAATTCAAAGCAAGCTCTGATACTTCATTCCAGTTTTTCTCATTTGCTGCATATATAAGAGGATTCTTATCTTTAACAACTTCAAGTCCGGCCTTGAGGACTGCAGGATCCAGGGAGCAGAGTACGAGTGGAAGTTTTGTGATTTCATTTACCTTTTTTACCGCTGCTGCAAATTTAAGGGCATCACCGGAAACGCATCTTATGGCTACCATGTCAACTTTAAGGAACTTCCCGACATAGAATTTCCTGAAATTCTGGATCTTATTCACCCTTTCCACAAGTTCATTTTCAGGCATTGTATCCCATACATCGTAAGCAAAGGCGGTCGGGTCAAAGAAGGTCAACTGGTGGCGGTAAAGGATATCATCCCCTCCGATTCTTTTTGCATTTTCTCCTGTACCGATCGTGACCTCACGTATCTCCGGAGCAAGAAGAGTCACCAATTCCATGTATTTTTTCTTAAATCCTTCCTTCAGTATGGGCGGGCAATCATCAACTTTCTTTGACCTGTCAATGAGATGGGACGCAAAAGCCATACATGTTGTTTCGCCGCATTCTGCGCAGTTTGTCTGCGGCAGGTACTTATAGACCTGAAGCGGGCTATTTACTTTCATTATACCACCGCCGTTATCCAGTTATCGATATTAAGTTGCTCTGTTTCTTTCAAACCATACAATGTCTGTGTAATTTCTTTTAAGACCTGTACTGCGGTGGGGTGCATCATCATGAAAAGATCGTTACCCGCTAACGATAATGTCAAACCCGTGATTATTTCCCAGATAGGTCCCCGGTATTCACGGGGTCCCCAGTCGGAATCTTCTTTCAAAGGTGATGCTGTCATCCATGCTTCGCGCGCTCCCCAGGCATTTGTAGTACCGCTTGACATGGGGAAATTCAGTTCAGTATCACCGGACAAGCCTGCAAGCCTGATCCGTTCCATATTCGTGTAAGCATAATCAAGCCCGTATCCAAGAGCTGCGGTTGTCGGATCCATCAATATATTTTCGCGCGCCACCCCGCATTGTTTCATAAGCTTCCGGTTTAGTTCTTTTTGTGCGTTAATCTCAAGCTGCGTCCATGAGAGCACAACATGATTATATTTCTTGGCAGCCTCAGCAATCCTTGCATAATCAAGGTTCAAACTGGCCGACGCAAGAAGGCATCGTTCACCTTCAGCGACCTCAGCCGCTTTCTCAAGAACAGCAGGATCTTTTTCAGGATTACCCGAACCGCCGATTACAATAGGCACATCCACTGCCTGCAGGACTTCTTCCACGGTTTTTGCAGCCTGCGCAGGGGATGTGTCCTTGATGTTAGGATCAGTACTGATAAGATGAATTGTAACCATATCAGCGCCAAAATCCCGGACAACTTTCTTTGCCCATTCTGCCGGACTGTTGATAACGTCCTCATAGTTGGATTTTACTGCTTTTGCCATGTTGATGGGCATATCAAAAACATCCATAGTGATATGATTGCGATGCGGCATCGGGCTATCAAAATAATAAGGAAGGGCTTTTTCCCCTCCAAGTGTTATAGTACTCTTCCTGCTTCCACCGTCTGATGAAGTTGCTCCCAGCACGACTTCCTGGATAGGAGTTTTCCATTCCTCTATTGTTCCAACGCTGAATTTCGACTCGGTTAATTTACTTAACTTCTTTGGGGCCGCAACCTGCTGGCCTCCTAATACCTGATCAATGGGATAACCCAATATTCTTGAAATATTCATCAAGTGAAGAGCCATTTGCGCAGTTTCATGGCCTAATGCATATGCCATCTGGGGATTCATACCCATTTGTCCGAGGTCTATTTCAACATCGCCTTCTATTCTTACTCCTTCAAGGGCTTCAATATCGCCACCAATCAGGCTTCCAAGTTCAGAGAGTTTGATCTTTTTAGTCATTCTTGCATCTCATTTCGCACTATTAATCGTCTAAGATAGGACATGATACATATATATTTTTATATTCGGGACTGCACGATTTCCGAATCCTGCTCAAGGCAAAGGTCATGCATATTCTGACATCAGATATTAGAATAATTAGATATTATAGCGATTAAAGAGTTCTTTCCTCACAGGACATACACAAACAAAAGAATAACCAAACGGTACCCTGTAATTACAGGGTTCATTGTTCATGCATTTCACAAAATGTATTTTATTATCGACACTAAGTTCAACCTTGCAGAGTTTATCTTTTCTATCGGATATGCAGGAAAAATCTTTTTTGCATTTAGTAGTATTCTTTAAGGTATCTTCGTCTATTTGAATATCCTTTTTTTGGTTCGAATTTTTTATCCTCAAGACACTTTAACTATTTACATCCTCATATTTATACATGGCAGGTTAATTGTTTCTGGTATCAAAACCAGTAACATCTGACTGCCAGTACATCCCTCAAGACCTGATCAACATTCTTATTTGAAATTGTATCCATACTCTTCATAACCAGGGGAAAATCATATCCTTCCGTTATCATTTTTATCAATTT
Organism: Candidatus Methanoperedens sp.; assembly: GCA_012026795.1. NCBI lineage: Archaea > Methanobacteriati > Methanobacteriota > Methanomicrobia > Methanosarcinales > Candidatus Methanoperedentaceae > Candidatus Methanoperedens > Candidatus Methanoperedens sp. The sequence continues at coordinate 51,320 of VEPM01000013.1, read as the reverse complement.
ACCCTCACCGCCTGCAAGGACATATTGGATATCCTTATGCTTTGAAAGAATCGGGTCAAGTGCAGACCTCACTTTATTCGCATGATGTTTGATATCCTCTTCAACCAGGCTCTGGAATCGCTTCTGGCTCCATCCTCCCTGTTTATGTTTCCCCATAACGCTGCTTCTTACGATCTCATGCTCCACAAAAGTATCAGCTTCGACAATTCCTATAATGGTCTCACCTGCATGGGTATTGATAACAAGTATTTTTTCATATTCAAGATTTTGTTTTAAAGGTTCAAGATCGAATTGTGTGCTTAGAATGCATTCTGAAGTAAGGATTGGGAAAACCGGTATTATTACCAGGCCAACGATCCCGTTGGTATCGTAAAAAATTATTTTTCCAGTGGATGATTCTATTTTTTCAATAAGGTGCAAAGATGGACTGTCAAAAAGTTTTACCGTTTCTCCTGCCACATCCGCAAGCGCCTTATCTTTTCCCAGGTAAACTGTTATTAATGTCGAAATCTTCGACCTCATTGTGCTGATAAAGAAAATTATTTCCTCAAGCCTGTTTTTGGACATGCTTTCGGATAATTTCAATTTAAACTCCTGTGATGTTTCTTTTTTGAGCGCCTGTATCTCATTAGTAAGTGAAGATATCTTATTTATGGCTTCATTTAATTCCCGATCGACATCCTGTTTTATTGCGATCGTTTTTTTTGTTTTTTCATCCCTTTTACCAAGCTGCAGGGAGAGTACCCTGTTCTCTTCCTCAAGCTGTGATATTCTTGCTTTCAGGGAATTGATCTCTTCTTTCTTGAACAGGTCAAACACTATGACTACCCTCGCCTCGTACTTCCAGTACTTTTAATTTAATATAGTATTCACCATCACTTGTAAATTCAATATTATCATCGACCATAATAATCCTGTTTGATTTTTCCCCTTCTCCGGTTCTTAATCCTGTCACTTTACCAAGATCAAGCGCAAGGGAATTATTTCCCTGGATTACAGGTTCAATCCCGGTTCCAATATCTTTATCGAGTGATACATTGGCACGAATCGAGAGGACACACTTTTCTTTAAAAAAAAAACTAAAACTGCCAGGGTTTCCTTTGTATTCACCTACTAATAAAAAAGATTTATCTGCAAACTCCTGAAGGCTGGCTTTTCCGCGGGTCACATATTTCCAGCCCGTGAACCTGCCTAAATGTTTGCAGAATGTTCGTGTTTTTGATGATGGTTTTCGTGCAGTGGTAATGATCATTCGGCTTTGACCTGTTTTACAACTACAGGTCTTTCCTTGACAAGGATTCTATGGCCGCAATAAGGGCAACGGACACCGCTATATTCATAGTCTATTTCCACTGCCCGCTTGCAACGGGTACATTTATAAACCATACTGTATCCTTATCTTGCTGAATCTAATTGTTTATTAATTTCAGCTTTTACACCCTGAACTGCTCTTAAGACTGTTGTATGAGCAGGACTTTGTGGAACATATGAGCCTCCGGCGAATGTGTGTTCACATTTGGAGCACTGCCATATTCCTGTACCAATCCTTGCTATTTTCTTTGCGCCGCATTTGGAACATGTGTATTCGGCCCGCATTTTCTCTTCAGTATCGCCAATAATTTTTCTGGCCTTTGTTCCGTATCTTGTTCCAAATCTTCCGGCAGATCTTGATTTATGTCCTTTTGAGCTGATTTTTGCCATGATTATATCTCCAGGAATTTTTCTCTTAATTCTTTTGCCTTCTCAATTGAAATATCCACTATATAATTTATCTGTTCACTTGTAAGTGGCGAAACACCGCTCTTTTGCATGCCTGATAATCCGCCATCCTGGTTGGAAATTACGGTCAGTTTTGTTCCTGATATGCTTTGTTCATCAAGTGAAGGGTCAAGCATAATGGCTCCGCCGATCTCAACCGCAGTTACGGCAACAGGTACGTCCCTCATGGGAACAGGCGTGTCTTCTCCCACACCAAATCTTTGTGCCGGTAATTTTGCTGTCATTAAAGCCGCTATGGCTCCCAGGGATGCAGCATCCATAATGTTCCCTCCATCATCAAGGACATGAACATCAATGAAAACCATCCATACTTTTTCTCCAGGTGTTATACACAGCTTTGAAAGATCAATAGACTCTGATTCACGGATGCCCCTGTCAACTACCCTGGCAAGTTCTATGGCATCTTCCCTCGGAGGGCCTGATTCAAATACAGGTGAAGCAAGAGGGATAAGTTCAAGATTTGTAATGATCACCCCTTTGTCGGGCGTGTCAGGAAAAGGCGCGCCGGGCTGGATCTTAACGCCGACAACCACATGTGTATCCCCGAGTTTGACGCGTGCGGAGCCCTCTGCCTTTTCAATAACATTTGTATCAATTGTTATCTCCCTGTACTCATCAAATTTTCGCCCATCCTCTCTTTCCCCTTTGATCATCAGATTATAAATATAATCTTTACGAAGCTCCGACATTATTTCATTACTCATTGACTTCACCTTCTATCAGGGGGGAATATTTTTCCATAAGTGCGGTTCTTTGCAATTGCGCTATCTCAAGACATCCTTTCTTTGCCATTTCAAGACCTTCCCTGAATTCGTCCCTGGTAAGATGACCGTCCATCTGCAATAGTGTGATCTTCCCATCCGGGGTCATGGCAATTGGCATATCAGCCTGCCCATAGTTGTCTTCATCTTTATTCAGGTCAAGAACAAGGGTATCATCGATCTTACCAACCGCGCAGGCCGAAACCAGGCTTCTCATTGGTATGCCCGCATCTGCAAGAGCTATGGATGCGGCATTAATTCCTGCCGTCCTTGTACCTGCATCAGCCTGGAGGACTTCTACGAAGATATCTATGGCTGAACGGGGAAAATATTCCTGGAAGATAACAGGTTCGAGGGCTTCCCTGCTCACCTTTGAGACTTCAATGCTTCTCCTGTCAGGTCCGGGACGTTTTCGTTCTTCAACCGAGAACGATGCCATATTATACCTGTACCGAACAACTGCGCTTGTTGATTTCTGCTGGTGCCGGGGATGTACTTCCCGCGGCCCGTATACTGCTGCAATTACCTTGTTTCCTCCGAATTCAAAATAACATGAACCGTCAGCCCTGTTCAAAACGCCCACCTTTATTTTGATGGGTCTTATTTCATCTGGTTTTCTGCCATCAAGGCGAATACCGTTTTCAATTAACTTTTCTGGTTTTACCATATGATTCCTCTTCTCTTTCTTCCTCGTTCCTTATAATTTTATACAAGACATATTATTTATCCAGCAGTTCATCCAGAATCCCGCCGGATTTATTCTCTTCAACGTTCTCAGGTTCTTCTGCATCTTCCATGACCGTTTCTTCTGTCATCTTTTCATCGACAGTTTCCTCTGCAGGTTCCTGTTCGTGCCACCTGTCCTCTTCTTTTTTCGTTTTCTTTTTTACCTGTTGTTTGACTGGTATCCCTTTTGCTTCTTTCAGGAAGTTAACTATCCTGTCTGTCAAACCCGGAATATGAGATTCTTTTTCGATCTTCTGGATCGTCCGTACTGCAAGATCGAGATTCTTATCTTTACCTGTAAGCCATACCCTGCCATTTTGCCCGATAAATATATTGCAGTTAGTCTCATTTTTCAGCATAGCGATCATCGAGCCGCTTCTGCCTATTAATCTTGGCACCTTGGAAGGTGTTACTTCAATGACACGGCCGTCTTTTATCTGCCTCAGTCTCTGGTCATTCAATGTAAGTTCGACCTTCATGCTCTGGTCAACGTCCTTAACAAGCGTCATTATTGAATCGCCGACTTTAAGATATTTTGACATTTCGGAGTTATCTATTCGTCTTGGAAATTCGGATATATGCAATAAACCCTCATAAGGGGACCGGATATCAACTATCCAGTTCGAAAAAGAGACTTCGCTTATTATGCCTATAATAAGGTCGCCATGTCTGGGTATATATTTTCCTGACAGCGGCACGACTTTGATATGGTTTTTCAATGATGCTATACCAAAGACAGATGAAAATACTTTATTATCTTCAACATATGTACCCTCATCAGCAAGCTTTATATCATCTGATAAGAATTCACCCGGAATTACTAATTTTTTATCCATTTACATCACTTTAAGAACTTTGTTTCCGCACTCCCTTTTGTCACCCGGTTCAGGAGGCTGTACAATTCATCCTGTCTTCCTGCCGGAATAGTTAAAACACCGATCCAGGAACCGTCATTTTGCCATTCCTGCTTTGTCAGGGTTCCAAATCCTGCAACGCTTCCATAGGATTTTACAGCGTATTCTGCCGGAAGCTTAATAGCGATCTTTACTTCCTCAAATCGTATCGGGATAATAGGTCTTATCGCTTTCATCGCGATCTCTACAAGTTCATCCACGTTTTTCATCGGGTCGATATGCACACCAGCTTCATTCATGGCAGCTTCAATGCGTGCTGGCGGATGCGGACCTTTTGTCTGGGGATTGATGGCATTGGTCGCAATGATGCTTATTACACGATGCCTTTTTTCATCCTGTATCTTCTTTTTCTGTTCGGTTGTAAGATGAAGCTCTCCATCCGTGATTATTTTTTCAGCGATCTTCAATGCATCGGTCGTCCCGAAAGCATTAATAACGTCCTGTTCATTTGGCCTGTCACCATTCTTAGCATCTTCGAAGACTTCTTCCACTGCCAGGATATTCTCGATCTTCACAGGGTCGCCTTTTTTATATGCCAGTGCTCCCTCAGGTTCTACAAAAACCTCAAAAGTTTTTCCATGTGTCTTAAGACGCGCAATTATGGACTCATCAAGAGTGACCATATTTTCCTCACTCTTCTGTCTTCTTTTTCTTATCCTTTCCCCTGGTTTCAGAAGCGTGCATCTTTATTACCCGTTCCACATATTTCTCCACTTCCGCCGGGGTGAGTTTCCTGAATTTCCTGGTTGAAAGTTCTATTATACCGACTTCGATAGTAGAAGCGTTAAAAACTCCCTCAGTCGTGCTGTGAAGTGCATCCAGGCCAAGGATAATTGCATCTTCCAGCTTTATATCATCTGTATATTTCTTCTCGAAGACCTCCATGGTCTCTGTTCTTCCCGAACCAATGCTTGTGGCCTTATATTCAAGCAGGGCGCCGCTTGGGTCTGTTTCAAAAAGGCGCGCACGATGGTCATCAACACCTGCGATAAGGAGAGCTGTCCCGAAAGGCCTGACACCACCGTATTGTGTATATGATTGTTTGAAGTCGCATATTTTCTTTGAGAGAACCTCAACGCCTATGAGTTCATCATAAGTAACTTTATTTATCTGGGCTTCAACGCGGGCGCGATCAATGAGAGCCCTGGCGTCTGCAACAAGACCTGATGTGGCAGCTCCTATATGATCATCGATCTGGAATATTTTTTCAATTGATTCAGCTTCAAGTAATTTACTCGTAACACGCTTATCGACCAGAAGTGCCACCCCATCAACGGCCTTTACTCCAACTGCCGTTGTTCCGCGTTTAACTGCTTCGCGAGCATATTCTACCTGAAATAATCTTCCATCAGGACTAAAAACAGTGATTGCCCTGTCATATCCCATTTGTGGTGCCATTTGCATTATATCATCTCCTTATATATGAAAAACCGTAATTACTTATATTCTTTATTTCTTTATCCTTTTTTCGGGTTCTGACTCTTTAACGAGTGATTGTTGTATAAACTTTTCCGTTGCGCCTTTAATACTGCCGGATATGCCAAGGACATGAATAGAAACGAGCGTTCCGTGAATATTATTTATGCAGGCAAGGGCCGCCCTTGTTTCATTTGTTTTTTCACGGTTGCAGCGAAGAATCCCGGATCTTCCTTCAAATGACATGAGCGAAGGGTTAATTTCACTTGCTCCTTTATCCCCGAACAAAGAGATTACAGAATTCGATATCTCCCTGACAAGTTCCTGTCGGGTTATCACCTTCTCTGAGTTTATTTCAAATGCGATATATCTCTTTTTATCACGCAGGGTGGGCATGGTTTTCATATTATTTCGATGCCTTCCTTAATATAATCGGGGCTTTTTCTTCGAAGTATGCTTTCCGGTGTCGCACTCATTGCATCAATAGCTTCGGAAGGTGTCATCCCGAAAAGGCTTGAAATTGCAACCATTTCCCTGGGGGAGCGAAGATCATAGATTGAACCGGAATCACTTGTGAGGATCATTTTGAGCTTGTATTTCCTTGCATGTTTAAGAATTATCCTCATATTCTTTAATTCCTTTATCCGCGCATCTCCTCTTTGCCTGATGAGTAAACCAAGATTGAATCCGATAGCTATGGAATTATCACTCGCAGCTTTAGCAAGTACGTTATTAAATTCAGATGGCTGTAAAAGTATGTCAAGACCATCTGATTCAAGAGATGCACGATTTATGTCTTCTTCTCCCCCCCTGACTATGGAAATAATATTTGAGTCCCTATATTTCTTTATTTCTTCCCTGATCCTTGATGACTTTGTCCTGATCTCGACACCTTTGTATATGGAAAAATCATCCGGAAGAATTATGTCATTGACTTTCAGGTTCGTAACAACTATTCCTGAATAGCCATACTTTTTTGCAAGTGTTACCATTGGTTCGGGGCTATCGGGATGCGTGAAAAAATCATAGAATTTAGAGTCAAACTGCGACATTATCCGGCTTAATAATACTTAAAAGTGATATAGTTATGTTATTTAAGTCTCAAGAGTATGAATATACTAATAAAAATAAATATATACTTTTAGAAAGGTTTAATATATAAGAAGCTATCATGAGGAAAGGAGATTAACAATGAAGGATCAAGTTGAAGTTCGGACATTAAAAGAAGGAAAATATGTCTTAATTGATGATGAACCCTGTGTCATCAAAAGCATTTCTCATGCAAAAACGGGAAAACATGGCTCGGCAAAAGCAAGGATCGATGCCATAGGTATTTTTGACGGTACAAAACGCTCAATCGTGCAGCCAGTTACGGATAAGACGTATGTCCCTGTCGTAGAAAGGAAGAATGGACAGGTCTTGGCTATAAAAGGCGATATATGCCAGATAATGGATAACGCCGACTATTCCACACTGGAACTCAAAATACCCGAAGAATATAAGGGACTGATTGAAGCTGGAAAAGATGTTTCATATCTGGTCGCCATGGGTAAAATGAAAATAGACATCCGTACTTAAATGCATCAGGCTTTTTTTGCTGATGCCGATTCCGATTACGAAAAAGCCCGTTACGTGATTTGCGGGGTGCCGTTTGACGGTACCTCAAGTTTCAGGCTCGGGAGCAGGTTTGCGCCTGACGAAATGAGGGCAGCATCATATAACTTTGAGACTTATAGCAGTTTTTTTGGTTTTGACCTTACAGATGCGGACATCCATGATGCTGGCAACCTTGAAGTGGCTGAAAATATCGATGATACGCTTTCTGTGATTTCAAAATATGCAGATAAATATGTCAGCGACGGGAAGATCCCTGTAATGCTTGGAGGGGAACATTCCCTTTCATACCCGTTTGTAAAAGCCTGTAAAAATAAATATCCGGAACTGGGATTCGTGGTCCTTGATGCGCATATGGATCTGAGAGATGAATTTCACGGTGAGAAGAACAGCCATGCATGCATATCAAAGCATGTCATTGATGATTTGACACATAAATATGTTTCAATAGGGATAAGGAGCGGAACCCGGGAAGAATATGAGTATGTCCGTGAAAATAAAATAAATATGTTCACGGCGGAAGATGTTTATTCAAACGGCATTGAAAAAACTGTTTCAGAATTTCGCGATTATATCAGGGGGCCTGTTTATTTGTCTATAGATATGGATGCGATCGATCCTGCTTATGCGCCTGCTCTTGGCACCCCGGAGCCGTACGGGATAACACCGCGTGATGTCAGGGATGTAATATCATGCCTTGCACCCCAGATTGTGGGTTTTGACCTTGTCGAGATCGCCCCTGCTTATGATTCAGGTGGGACGGCAGTACTTGGCGCAAAGCTTGTGCGTGATTTTATCGCTGCCAGCGCAAAAGCGCATTTATACTTATAGCGTCGGGGTCAAGGTGTAGAGAAAACTCGATATCTTTAGAGTTGAGATGAATCGTACCCCTTGAAATTGTAATACCTAACCCAAAAAAGTATTTGTTCAGAATAAGATTTAAGGGTTAGGCATACTGATATATAGTATCAAAGACATATAAAGATTGTTCAGAGTAAGTATGAAGAAAACGTTTCAATTCAGAATATACCCTACTAAAAACCAAGAAGTAACCCTGAATAGAACACTTTCTACATGCAGACACCTCTATAATGATTCTCTATAAGAACGAAAGAGGCAAGCAGAACTTAACGAACTGGAAAGAACATTTAGTATAACTCCCTGGGGAAAACTATAATGGTTAAATTATTATGATCAGGCTAATAGCCTGTCAGGATCAAAGACAGACTTCCAGAAAAATGTATTCTCCCAAGTTCTCCAAAATGTCCTGAAACGGGTGGACAGAAGTTTCAAGAATTTCTTTAATGGCTTCGGTTATCCTCGATTTCAGGGAAGGAATAGGTATAATAGTTTCACATATCCACAATCCGGCTTTGGATTTAAAGACGGGAAACCCAACCTATCGAAAATCGGAGCTATCAAGATCATATTACATCGAGCAATCGAAGGAACGATCAAGACCTGTACGATCAAGAAGGATATTGACCAATGGTATGTTACTTTTTCCTGTGAAATCGATATACCCGTAATACCTGTTGAGATCAAGACCAAAACAGGAATTGATGTCGGATTGAGTTCCATAGTAACAATGAGCAATGGGACACAGATAGAACCACCTGAATTTCTAAGAGCATCTGAAAAAAGACTATCAAGGGAACAGATACATCTATCAAAAAAGAAACTTCGTTCAAAGAACCGGGATAATCAGAGAATCATAGTAGCAAAAGTACATCGAAGAATCAGGAATCAAAGGAAGGATTTCAATCAAAAATTAAGTAAAAATCTTGTTAAGAAATATGATCATATTGTATTTGAGGATTTACAAGTACAAAACATGTTACAGAATCATCATCTTGCTAAATCCATATACGATGCAGGATGGTCACAGTTAATTAATTTAACAAAGTCCAAAGCAGAAATTTCAAGCCTGCCTGAGCAATCTCAATAAAGAAGCAATGAAGCAGGAAGCTCCCCAGCTTTAGCGGGGAGCAGTTCACTCCTTGAACATACTCTTTAATTCATTCTCCAGCGGCTCTTTCATTCCTTCGCTGTATCCGTGGGTTCCGGTGGTTACAGTGTAAAACTGCTTTGGCTCGTTAGCTTTCTCAAATGTCTTCCGGGCAAGCTGTACAGGAATGATTGTGTCATTTACAGAATGGATCATCACAAATTTTCTTGGGGGAATAAACCCAAGATAGGTTCCAGGATCAATTGAGCGAAAGAATCTTATGATATTCTCATCCCTGATATCATTAATTTGTGACTCGATGTCATAACCGCTTGTGCTGATCCCGATCACCCCGGAAATTCCAGGGTCAATTGCCGTTGCAATTATCGCAAAGCGCCCTCCATTGCTTTCACCCACGATTGCTATCCTATCAGGGTCGATCGACGGCTCCTGCCTTAACACATCCACAGCCCGCAGAGCATCAAATACCATTTTATGTTCTACAGGTTCTAATTCCTTTTTCCAGAGACCATAATCATAATTCGTATCCACCCCACCACGGTTTCGCTGCTCGATACCGATGTTTGCATATCCCATACTGGAAAAAATATCGGCAAGAGTTTGTGTTCCTTCCTTCGGGACAGTTGCTCCGGGCAGGATCACAACTCCTGGTACTTTTTTTCCTGCAACAGGAATGCGAAGGAGTCCTTCGACATTATAATCCTTGCTCGAGAAAGAAATGTTTTTGAGAATATAATCAGGTCCTGGTTCGGTTTCCAGGATTTTGACATCAACCTTGCCCCTGTTTTCAGGATACGAGAGAATTCCTTTATCACTCACAGCCCATTTATCGCTTCCCTGCGGGATAAAATAATAAACCAGGACAAGAAGTATGAATATACCGATTACAACATAAATACTTGAAATAACAGAAGATTTCTTTTCGGCTTTCTTTAATTTAGTATTCCTTTTTTTTGAACTCATTTTCTATCCTCATATTTTTTCAGGCAATTACTGAGAGCATACGCATATTAATATTATTCTACTATGTTCAGATCCAAACAGTTTCAAAGATTATATATAAATAATATCCACTCCATCTTTAACAGCAATGAAATGTCTTGTAACAGGTGGAGCCGGGTTCATCGGTTCACATATCATCCGGCATTTGCTTGAATGCGGATATGAAACAATCTGCCTTGATAATTTTGACCCGACCTATGATATCAATACCAAGAAAGGAAATATTTCTCCTTTTTTAGAAAATAATAACTTTGAATTGATAGAAGGGGATGTCAGGAACAGGGAATTGCTGGAAAAAGCAATAACAGGCATTGATTACATTTTCCATGAAGCTGCTCTTGTTTCTGTTGTTGAGAGCATGAAAGATCCTGCCAGGACAATTGAGATCAATACTATAGGCACATTCAATATCCTGGAGGCAGCCATATCCGGAAATGTCAAAAAAGTGATCCTTGCATCATCGGCAGCAGTTTATGGTGACTCGCCGTTGCTTCCCAAAAAAGAGAGTATGATCCCTGTTCCAAAATCTCCTTATGCCATTTCAAAGCTTGATTGTGAATATGCTGCAAGAATATATTTTGAAGAATATGGATTAAAAACCACTTCCTTGCGCTATTTTAACGTTTACGGCCCCAGACAGGACCCGACATCGCCATATGCTGCTGCAATCCCCATATTTTTACAAAGGGCTTTGAAGAATCAGGAAATCCGGATTTATGGTGATGGAATGCAGACGCGTGATTTTGTTTTTGTCAATGATGTTGTTCATGCAAATGAATTAGTGATGTCAAAGGGAGACGGGAAGACATTTAATGTTGCTAATGGCATTGCCACTTCAATTAATGAAATAGCAGAAAAGATTATAAAGCAAACAGGATCAAAATCAACTATCATACATGAAAAAGAAAGAAGCGGGGATATCAAGCATAGCGTTGCTGATATTACAGAAATAAGTAAGATCGGGTTTAAACCGGAATATGATATGAATAAAGGTCTGAAGAACACGATCGAGTGGTATAGAAATCAGAAATCGCTGAATTGTTGATCTGTTAAACCTTAAATGAACCTGAATAATATATATTATTTTGACTCTGTACGATCCAGGAATTCAAGCACTTTTTCTATAATAATATCCATATCGTTGATTTTTTCATCCGTAACCGCTATAACCCTGCATCCGCGTTCGAAAATTGTTGCATCCCTCTCTTTTTCCACTACGATTATCCGTGGCTTATCGGATTGAGTGAACCCGTCTGCCAGAACAACATCCGTGTCGCCAAAATAGTTTTTACAAATCTCATCAATATCAGTCGTGACATTTTCATTTTTGATAAGTGCAAATTTCACAGATGAGGATATAGCAACAGTATCAGCCCCGGCCAGGGCATATTTCCATGTATCCTTGCCCTCAACATCCATTTCAAAATCACCATGTTTGTGATATTTTAAGGTGCCTACCCGCAGACCCCGGACTTTCAATTCTTTTATCAATTCTTCCATTAACCTTGTTTTTCCGGTTTTGCTGCTTCCCACGATACAAATTACAGGTGGAATAAAAGCCTCCCATAGTGTGAAAAAACTGACATTTTATCATTCGAAACAAAACAAACAAGGCAAACACCGGTCTGAAGGGCAGCATCAATGCCTGAATTAAGCGGTGCGGTTTTTGTGGCAACAAGGGGAATCCCGGCCCTTGCGGCTTTTAATATCATTCCTGCAGACTGGCGTCCGGTTGATATGATGAAATGCTCCCTTACATCAATCCCATTCATATATGCATATCCTACGACCTTGTCAAAAGCGTTATGTCTTCCCACATCTATCGCTTTTGCCACGCATTCACCCCTGGCATTCATAAGGCAGGCTGCATGTGTCCCCCGCGTTTCCCTGTATATATCAGATTCCAGGAATCTGAGACTTTTCCCAATTATATCCATGCTGAATTTTGCATCGGAATTAACGGAGATATTTTCATTTTCTTCCCATCGTACACCAACGCAGCCCGATGACCTTAATTCACGCCAGATTTCAATATGCTCGTTCTCTTCTATTGCGGCATATATCCTGTTCCCGTCCATTTTAAAATCTTTTATGCTATCCGGATCTTTTACAAGTCCTTCGCATATAAGATACCCGATAGCAAGCTCTTTTATCATTTCAGGTGTAGCAAGTATTGAGGCGATCGGAATTTTATTTATGAAAATCTCAATCGTACTCTCTATAGCTACTGTATGGATTTTTTCATGCTGTACACCGCATTTCAGATCAAGTGCAGGATAATTTTTCGTATACATTGCTAAGATTATTTATTTGGTTAAGATGATATATTTTAGTAAGTTAAGAGGATAAATTTTTAATTATATCCATCTCTTCTGGGGTATTGATATTGATAAATGTTCTTAAATTCGTGTCGATTTTCCTGATATCTTCCATTTCCACATAATTGACCTTTAATTTTCGAATCGGAGCAAGAACTATTTTCTCTCCCTTCCTGATAGCTTTATTTGTCTCAAATATCATGGGTTTGCATTTATAGACAGAATGCAGGGGTTCAAGAAAACCATCTTCCCAGCGCGGGATGGCTGCATCGTGATTCTCACAGGACTTAAAAAGCAGCTTTATTACATTTTCATTTATAAAAGGCATGTCGCATGCAGCGATAAAACAAAATTCATCTTTGCAAATCGTAAGCCCTGAAAGTATTCCCGCAAGAGGACCTGTGTTTTCATATTCATCAAATGCGTAAGTGTATCCTGGCAACACTGAATCCAGCATTTTTCCCTGTGCTTTATCACGAACGGAAATTATAATGCTGTCAACAGCCTTTTCAAGGCTCTCGATAACATAGCTGATAAGGGGTTTACCATTAATGGCCATAAGAGCCTTTTCCCGGTAACCCATACGTTTTCCTTTTCCTCCGGCAAGGATAATTGCAGAATATGCCATATTCATTTCCCTATATATGCCCGGCTTCTTTCATGCTGAAATGCCTTCCATCCCCGATTATCACATGGTCAAGAAGAGTGATCCCCATTATATTCCCGGTCTCAACGAGTTTCTTTGTAATTTCAATGTCCTCCCGGCTTGGCGTCGGATCCCCGGACGGATGATTATGAACCACAATTATATGCGCTGCGGATTCTGCCAGTGCAAGCTTGAAAACCTCTCTTGGATGAACGATATTGGCATTTAAAGAACCTATCGAAATAGTCTCCTCTTTGATGATCTGGTTCTTTGTATCAAGACAAATTTCGATGAAAAGTTCCTTTTTTTGCTCCCTTATTTTTGGATATATCCGCCTGTAAACATCTTCAGGGGAGTTGATCTTTTGCTTGTCCTCATCTTTGAAAGATTCCAGGCGCCGAGCGATCTCAAAACAGGCTGCGATCTGTGCAGCCTTACTTTCCTTGATCCCATGGACTTTCATCAATTGCTTTAAATTGATCTGTGAGAGCTGTTTAATGTTATATTCCTTTAAAATTCTCTGGGATAGGTTTATGACGTTTTCCTGCTTTGAACCTGTCCTCAATATTATTGCAAGAAGTTCCGAATCACTCAATGCCGAAGCGCCATTCTTTATGAGCCGCTCGCGTGGTCTTTCGTCCTTTGGCAGATCATGGATCCTTATTTTGTATTCCTGCATGGCCCGTATAATTATTTTCATACTTCTAAAATCTTCCCGAACAAGGGTCAAACAACAGAACTATATTAAGAATCTCACATATTGGGTATGGAGAAAGAATATGGAAGATATAGAAATGGTTCTCGAGATTGACGGGAAAAAAATACCTATGAATGATTTTGTTAAAAAAATCCTGTGCGGGATGTTCAAAGGCTCAATTGAAACCCTTCGCGGGGTTGGTGATGATTGGAAGAACATAAATATCAGGATGAACAGATGATGCAATCAGAAATTTATTGATCATTTAACAATTTCGTTTGATTTTCGAACAGTTCCAAATATAATATACACAAAAGTTATCATTATTAAAATAAGAACCAATCCAAAAATCCGTTGTAAATCTTTAATAAAGGAATAATCCAGTGAAAAAAAATGTGGCACATATATTAAAGATACATGTAAGATTAATATAAAGGCAAATGCTGCAAACAAAATAAAAGCCTTTTTAATTTCATTATATTTTAAGAAAATTCTTGACCTGATCACATCAGGATCTTTCCTACATAAATATATTACTATATAAATCAATAGAAAAAAAGTAATAACCGCTATTGGCAAAACAAGCACCTCATTTATTACTTCTAAAACGTTTTTAATATCTATCATATTAAAGTATCTACATTTACATATTCAGTTGATTTATTTCCTATCCATACACGTAAGCAATGAACATAACAATGAACATATATATGAATATTTCTAAAATAACTCATCTGATATAACATGGACAAAATTGATTTGAAATTATTAAAAACGATCCAGGATGGAATTCCAATTGTATCCGAACCCTTCAAGCATATTGCAAAAGAAGTCGGGCTTTCTGAAACAGATGTTATTGAGCGTGTACACAACATGACAAAAGAAGGTGTCATAAGACGTTTTGGCGCTTCGATCGGACACAGGGCAATAGGAATAACGGCTAATGCCATGTGCACCTGGAATGTTCCTGATGAAAAAGTGGAAGAACTTGGAGCCATAATGGCAGGCTTTCCGGAAGTTACACATTGTTATGAAAGACCCAGATATTCAGATTGGAAATATAACCTTTTTACCATGGTACATGCATACTCGCGCGAGGAATGTGAAAAAATAGCAAAAGAGATCTCTCTTGCTACGGGCATAAAGGATTACAGCATACTTTTCAGCGAAAGGGAGTTCAAAAAAACAGGCGTGAGGCTATGAGTGATTTTTTACCTCTTATGCTTGACCTTAAGGAAAAAGAGGTCATAATTTTTGGAGGTGGAGAAGTAGGTGAGCGGAAAGCATCTCTTTTTTGTGAACATGCTATAGTGACTGTCATAAGCAAGGAATTTACATCAGGATTGAATAGATTTTATGAGCTGGGAAAGATAAAATCGATAAAAGTTAAAGATATTACCGAAAAAGACATTCTCTCTTACCTGAAAAAAGCCTTTATTGTAATTCCGGCTACCAATGACGCTGTATTTAATGAGAGAATAGCAAAAATCGCAAGAGATGAGGGAAAATTTGTAAATCGTGTGGATGATATCGGAGATATTATAGTCCCGTCAGTTATCAGGCGGGGCGATATTGTGATAGGTATTTCCACAGCAGGCCAGAGTCCTGCCCTTTCAAAATATATTCGCCAAAAAGTAGAAGAAGTGATAACACCTGAATTTGCACAAATGTCAGGGCTTCAAAATGAAATCAGGGAAATATTGAAATCCTCTGTGGATGACCGGAAAAAACGCAAAGAGATCTTATGGAATATAATTAATGATGATGTTGTTTGGAAAGGATTTGAAGAATCATATCAAAAAGCATTTATTGCTGCATCAAAGCATATAAGGTAAAAATTGCTGCATCAAAGCATATATGTTAAAACGAACATAAAAACAGGGACAATCAATGACCGAAATATCAAGCATGCTTATCACTCATACCAAAGCGACCATTGTGGAAATGGAAAGCGCATGGCATGGAGGCATAGACCAGCTTCTGGTACATCTTAAATCACATGAACTTGTAGAGGAATGCGCCGTACTTAAAACCTGTAACCGTGTCGAAGTTTATGTTGTTTCGCCAAAAGGAAGCAAAGTACTTTTTGAATTTGCAAAACACATGAAAGTTTCTTCAAGGATCATTGATTTCCTAGACCATGAAGAATCACTCCGGCATCTTTTGCGCCTGACTTCAGGTCTTGAATCGATGATCGTGGGTGAAGACCAGATCCTCGGGCAGGTAAAAGAATTGTTCCAGATGGCAAAGAAGGCAGGGGCCGTTGGAAAGGTCCTTGATACTGCGTTCAATAAGTCGATACAGGTTGGAAAGCGTACCCGGAATGAGACCGGGATAAACAAAGGTTCGGTATCTATTGGTTCGGCAGCAGTGGAACTGGCTGAAAAGGAGTTAGGCGGGCTTGACGGAAAAACAGTAATGGTAATAGGTGCAGGAGAGATGGGAACACTTGTTGCAAAAGCGCTTGCTAATAAGGATATTAAGGTTATTTACGTGGCTAACAGGACATTTGATAAAGCAAAGGCCCTGGCGTGTGAATTACAGGGTGAAGCCGTGCCGTATGAGGAAATGGAAGAATATATTCCCAGATCCGATGTTGTAATAAGCGCTACGAAGGCACCTCATTTTGTTTTAACACAGGAAATAATGTCAAGACTACTGGAAAAACGAAAAAAGAGTATCATGCTGGTAGACATTGGCAACCCCAGGAATATCGAAAGCAGTTCAGGCGACCTGCCGGGTGTGAGCCTTTATAATATCGACAGTTTAAGAAGCATCAGCGACGCAAACCTTGATAAACGAAGGGCTGAAGCAAAAAAAGCTGAGCTCATTATTGAAGAAGAACTTGCTCTTCTTAAACGACAGTATAAGCGTCAGATGGCGGACAGCATCATTTCGGCACTTTATTCTAAAGTTGAAAAAATTCGGGAACAAGAGCGGGAAGCTGCAATAAATAAACTTAAGTCAAGACATACGATCGGGGATATAGAGCGTGAAGTCCTGGATGATATGACAAATTCTTTTGCCAAACAGATCCTTGCAGAACCAACAAAGATCCTCAGGAATGCAGCGGAACATGACGATGAAAGATTTTTGGATACGGTTTCAGAGTTATTTAAATTAAATGGAAAAAAGGTCAAATAACTGATGGATTTCCCGTTAGCAATTGAAATTTTTATTATATCGATATTGGTTGTACTATCTGCTTTTTTTTCCGGTTCAGAGACAGCACTTATCTCAATAAATAAAATACGGATCAGGCATCTTGCAGATACGGGGAATAAAAATGCAACAGTAATATTAGAATTGCTTGAAAATCCTGAACAGTTCCTTACCGCGATCCTGATCGGCAACAATATCGTCAACATCAGCGCTTCAGTGCTGGCAGCAGACGCAGCGCTTCATACCTTTGGAAACAGTGGTATCGCAATAGCTACAGCAGTCATGACTATGTTCATTCTTGTTTTCGGGGAAGTTTTTCCTAAAACTCTTGCTTCAAGACATCCCGAATCGATAGCATTGCATGTAGCAAAACCCATACGAACGGTGATATTTATCTTAAGCCCGCTTGTCTGGGTTTTAACCGAATCCATAAACTTCCTGATCGTACGCTTTGGCGGAAAGGAACGTGTGCAGCATCCCTTCGTCACAGAAGAAAAAATTAAAATGATGCTAAGAGTCGGGGAAAAGGAAGGGACGATCGAAAAACACGAAAGGGAGATAATACACAATGTTTTTGAATTATCTGACACAAAAGCAACAGGAGTGATGACTCCGCTTGAAAAAATAGTGTGCATTGAGGAATCAAATACCCTCGATACTGCGCTTGCTTTAATTAATGAATCCGGCCATTCAAGGATACCTGTTTATAAAGAAACGCTTGATAATATCACAGGGATGGTTTATGCAAAAGATTTCCTGAAGTTCAATGATCATGAGCTGAGCTGGATAAAAATTCGTCAGGTTTTGCGCCCGACCCTGGTCGTAAGAGGCGGGCGCAAAATTTATCCGATCATGAAAGAACTTCAGCAAAAGAAAATGAATATTTCAGTAGTAGTGGACGATAATGGGAGGGTTATCGGATTAGTATCCATTGAAGATATACTGGAAGAACTTGTTGGAGAAATTTTCGATGAGTATGACGTTGAAACGGGGAAAGGTTTATGAATAAACGGAAGTATTCTGAAGCCAAACTAAATCATTGGAGGATATAAATTTCATGGGAAAAACAGGTATAACAAAATGGGGCAGAGTCAAAGGACGAAAAGGGAACATAATAATGGTCCCCGAAGCCGAACTCACCCACAAACGCCCCGGCCCGATGCAGCGATATACTTCTGAAGGCGCAAAGCGCAAGAAGATAGCACGCTCACCAAAAGCTATTGTAAAAGGATCATAAATAATAATCAGTATGAACGCAGATACCAATCTGTGTTTATCCGCGTTCTGCGGTTAATATCATTTGAATATAAGGATTGTATATGCGGATTACTTTTCTGAATCCATCTATTCTGGTTTAAAGATATGGATTCAGGCCCTGTCCAATTCCTTTTCAACGAAAATATCAATATATTTTTTCGCGATATTGGCACTCCTTTACTGGATATATTATTCAAGATTATAACTAATGCAGGCAGTGAGACTGTATATATATTTCTTGCATCGCTCATCTTCTGGTGCCTTAACAAAAAAACAGGCATCAGGGCAATGTATTTAATTATGTTTTCTGCATACACGGCGCTAATTGCCAAGAGCCTGTTCAGTATGCCAAGACCTCCTGACTACCTTCATAAAGTTACAGAAAATAATTTTGGATTCCCCAGCGGTCATGCGCAGGTTTCATCGGGTTTCTGGGGTTACCTGGGAATCCGAAGCAAGAAAAAACGGATCATCATGGTCGGCGCTGTTATGGTAATCCTTGTTTCATTGTCGCGGTTATATCTTGGCGTCCATTATCCGGGCGATGTGACCGGGGGTATTATTTTTGGTCTCATGGTCGCATTTATTTCACACAAAGGAGAGCCGAAAATGCTCAAAATAATTAATGAACAAAGTCTCAATTCAAAATATCTTATTGCTTTGTTTCTCCCGTTAATACTTATTTTAGCAGCATCTTTGCAGGGAAGTCTTTTGGAACAACAGATCGAATTGGGGCTTGTAATGGCTTCTATAGGAGTAGGTTATTTATTGGAGGAGGAAAAGATCGGATTTAAAGATGCGAAAAATAAGGAACAGAAGGTTAGGAGGGCATCTATTGGCATTTTATTTTTGGGCTCGATTTACTTAATTTCATGGATATTATCCTTAACATTTCCTGTTTTTGCATATGTAAAATATGTTGCACTTGGATTTTCATCAGTTTTTTTTGTCCCCTGGGTATTTGTGAAGATGGAAGAACAGAAGAGACTTTTCTACAGATAGCGATCAATTCTTTTGGTATCTTTCATTGACAAACCAAAATCGTTAAATTTATATATCGTCATTACCATGTTAGTGTGTCACATACTAACATAAAATTGATTAAAAGGTGATTATAATGTCAGAAATTGGTAAGAAAATAAGACTTGAACGCATCATGGACAGGGAAAGCAGGAACATGGTAATAATTCCTATGGACCATGGGATTTCCATGGGACCGATAACCGGAATTGTAAATCTTGCGGAAATGGTGAACAAAGTTGCAGACGGGGGTGCAAACGCGGTCCTTTTACAAAAAGGGATGGCAAAACACGGCCACCGCGGCTACGGACGGGATATCGGCCTGATCATTCATATGAGCGCATCCACGGCGCTTGGGCCTGACCCCAATGACAAGGTACAGGTGTGCACAGTAGAAGAAGCGATCAAAATGGGAGCAGATGCGGTAAGCGTTCATATTAACATTGGTTCTGAAACAGAAGCCGACCAGCTGCAAAAACTTGGCTCGGTCTCAGAGCAGTGCGATGCCTGGGGGATGCCCCTGATAGCGATGATGTATCCGCGCGGAAAAGGCATAAAGAACTCAAATGACCCTGAACTTGTTGCCCATGTGGCAAGAGCTGGCGCTGAATTGGGTGCGGATATCATAAAAACAAATTATACAGGCGATGTTGACACGTTCAGGGCTGTAGTGGAAGGTTGTCCTGCGCCGGTCGTTATGGCAGGAGGCCCGAAGACCAATACTGATGAGGAGTTCCTCGAAATGGTCCGCGGAGCAATTGATGCAGGCGGGCGCGGTGTTGCGATAGGACGTAATGTATTCCAGCACGAAAATCCAACAACAATGACCCGTGCACTGACACTTGTGGTTCATAAAGGCCTGAGTGTGGAAGATGCCATGGAGGCTGTGCGGTGAAAAAAGCCAAATCAGTGTGGATAAAAGCAGACGCAAGTTCCTGGGAAGAGAATAAGCCTCGCATCACCACTGGCCTTGAATCCGGGGCTGACGCTGTATTTTTGAATGCAGACGATATTTCGAAAGTCCGGGAACTGGGAAATATCAAGATCGCTGCGCCGTCTGAAGAGGCCGACATAGTGATCGTTGGTAAAGGGAGCGAAGGTGATGGAACAACCAAACTTCCCTCAGACTATGCAGATTCCGGGGATATTGCACAGGCTCAGCATTTAACGAGAGAAGGCAAAACAGTGGCAGGTTACGTGGTAATCAAGAACAAGAAATATGAGCAATTCGCGGTCGAGCTTGGGAAATCATGTGATTACCTTGTTGTGATCGGAACGGACTGGAAAGTCATTCCTCTTGAGAACCTGATCGCTGGTTTGCAGAAACTTGATGTTGAGATAATAGCAGGCGTACAGAATGCAGAAGAAGCAAAACTTGCCCTTGAAACGCTTGAACATGGCTCGGATGGAGTGCTTCTTGATACTGATAATCTTTCCGAGATAAAGAAAGTTACAGCTGTCAGGGACAGGTCGGGAATGGAAAATATCCCCCTGGTTAAAGCCACTGTGACCAGAGTGAAACCCGTCGGAATGGGTGACAGGGTATGCGTGGATACCGCCTCCCTGATGGTACCTGGTGAAGGAATGCTCATTGGTTCGCAAAGCAACGGATTATTTCTTGTGCATTCGGAATCCGAGGAAAGCCCGTATGTAGCAGCGCGCCCGTTCAGGGTCAATGCAGGTGCTGTGCATGCTTATATCAGGGTTGGAGAAAAGACTCGCTACCTCTCGGAGCTTGCATCGGGTGATGAGGTCCTGATAGTGGATTCGAAGGGCGAAACACGTCCTGCTGTCGTGGGAAGGGTCAAGATAGAGCGCCGCCCGCTGATGCTTGTGGAAGCAGAGGTTGAAGGGACAAGGATTAAGACGCTGCTTCAGAATGCTGAGACCATAAAGCTTGTAGGAAGCGATGGGAAACCCGTTCCCGTGACCGCGCTTAAAGAAGGCGATGAGGTTATGGTTTATTTTGAGGCGACAGCGAGGCATTTCGGGATAAAGATAGAGGAAACGATTATTGAGAAGTGAGTTTTATTTCACTTCCTGGTTTCTTTTTTCCCTGCCGAAAAGGTTAAAAGGAATGTGATAGCATGAGGAGAAATCATTCACTCATAATGCAGTGATTTGGAGTTCATCTCCGGACATAATTATTTTGAAGATTCAAAATATTAATCTGGCAACAATGCCCACAATCATTGTATAAATGTGATGAGCCGCAAGGCTGTTCCGGGTTATCCGGGACATGTATCGTGCATGATGAAATGCATAATCCCCAACGGTTGTTGGAAAAGGAGGACTATAGGTTGCTAAATGAATTACAGGGTAGAAAAGGTGACTTAAAAGACAAGTCGGAAGAGTATAAGGAAAAAAGAAATGAATTCAATCTTGAAGCGAGTAAATGTGCTGCGAAAAGGAATGATTTAAACAAACGCACAAAAGAGCTTATTGAAGAGGCACAACAACTTAAAAAGTTGCGTGATGAGAATAACGAACAGGTTGCCCAATCCAAACTCAAGCGCGACGAATTAAATGATCAAGCTAATAAAATTTACGCGGAAATCGATAAGATCCGCAAAGGCCTCAATCTCGGTGACGGCCCTTCACTTAAAGAATTAAAAAAACAGATCGACGGGCTGGAATTCAGGCAGCAGACCGAGGTAATGACACCTGCAAAGGAACGGGAACTTGTTGATAGTATAACAAAACTGACAGATGAGCTCAAGCACAAAAAACAGCAGCTTGAAGGCAATACCGAATTAAAGACCTTACTTGAACAGGCCCAGGCTCTTCGCGATGAAGCATTGGTGCATCATAACAAAGTCAAGGAATTTGCTGATGCAGCACAGCAGTATCATGATAAGATGATCGTGATATTCAAGGAAGCTGATACAATAAGAGCAGAATCTGATGCCGCACATAAGGAATTTGTGAAAGCCCAGGAAGCTGCTGATGAACAGCACAGGTTGTTCATCCAGACCCAGAAAGAAATCCGGGAGATCAATAAAGTGATCATCGGATTAAAGAGGAAGACAAAAGAAGGTAAGGACGAATCCATACGAGAGCAGGCCAAGAAGGAAGCTGAAGAGGTATATGCCCAGTTCAAACTTGGTGAGAAACTGAATACCGAGGATTTGATGCTACTGCAAAGATCGGGACTCCTGTAGATCCCATTCTCTTTCTTTTTTATATTAATGGATAATTCTATTAAATGTTATACCGTAAGCTGGGATAAAGCTTACAGGCTTGCAAGAACGCTTGCACATAAAATAATTGAATCAGGATATAATCCTGATATTATTATAGGGGTCGCAAGAGGTGGGCTTGTTCCAGCGCGTATGATATGCGATTTTCTTTTGCTGGACGACCTTGCATCAATAAGGACAGAACACTGGGGAATCGCTTCAAAACATGAGACTGCAAGGATAAAATTCTCGCTTCCTAAAGAAACGGATATCTCCGGGAAAAATGTACTTATTGTGGATGATGTTGCAGATACAGGGGATAGTTTTTCTGTAATATTGGATTACCTGAAACAAAAAAATCCCATGGAAATCAGGACTGCGGTTCTCCATTATAAAACCAGTTCAACTGTAGTTCCGGATTATTGGGGCAAAGAACTTGATGAATGGAACTGGATAATATATCCATGGGCTTTTTATGAAGACCTGGCCGGATTCGTTCAAGAATTACTGGCTAAACCAGCAACCAATGAAGAGATCAAAAAAGGTCTTCTGGACAATTTTAATATAACAATTTCAAGAAAAGATCTTCTTGAAATGCTGAATGATTTTCACAAAATGAGATATATCAAAAAAAGTGGAAAAAACAAAAAGATATTATGGGAAAAAGTAGAACCTTAAAAGGATAAATAATGAATTCCAGGGCTCATGTTTTTATTTCGGGGAAGGTTCAGGGTGTGTTCTTCAGGTCAAGCACTAAGGACATGGCGAATAAATTAGGTCTTTACGGCTGGGTCAGGAACCTTGCTGACGGGCGCGTGGAAGCTGTTTTTGAAGGTGAAAAGGACGCAATTGAAAAAATGCTGGAGTGGTGCAGGGAAGGTCCGCAATATGCAAAAGTGACAGGCATAGAAGTCATCCGGGAACAATTCAAGGGAGATTCCAAAGAGTTTTTGCTGCGTCGGTAATTATAAACCATGCCTCACCAATTATAGGGTGAGAGAGGAAGAGCGGCCGCCGGCAGCTTGTCTGCTGAGGAAAGTCCCCTCACCATCTGGACCGCGGACATGCGCAAGCATGTAGGGTGAGAATCCTGGCTCTGGAACAGAAACGATACCGCAGCGCTTTTAATGCGATGATTCCGAAAGGATGATGGTCTTTGCGTATGCGGATGGAACGGCGAATCCACGCGGGTGCAAGCCGAAATAGGGCATTAAAGGGCAGTCCAGACCTGTCCGAGTACGGCGCATAGCTGAATGCCGCAAAAGCGCTACAGGGGCACTCGCCCCTTGCACTGAACATAAAGGGGCTTACTCTCCTCACTCATCTAAAATCGTATTCTGCCGATCCTGTTAATCATGTCAAATGGCAGGTATTTAATCATTTTAGGTTGTTTTTTGCTAGAAAATACAATAAGAAATAGTAAACTTTTTTTTCAAAACCAAAAGTAGGCGCTCATCAAAGTATTTATATGATAACACAAACAACAATTGCGTTATCAACAAACATGAATGCGTTCATAATCAGGATGTAGTGGTTATTGTGGATTTAAAAAATGGAGGTTGCAGGTGGAAAAGAATGTATTGACAAAACCCACGATATTCATAAGCTACAGCCATAAAGACGAGTCATGGAAAGACCGTATTGTGACGCATCTCGGAGTGCTGGCGCAGGAAGGCCTTCTCGATACATGGGATGACCGTCGCATCGGTGCAGGTGAGGACGGAAAAATGAGATTGAAGATGCCTTGAAAAAAGCCAGTGCGGCTGTGCTTCTGGTTTCGGCAGATTTTCTCACCTCAAAATTCATATTGGGCGAAGAAGTGCCAAAGCTACTTGAGCGGAGGGAAAAAGAAGGACTCCGGATTTTTCCAGTAATCATCAGACCATGTTCCTGGAAACAGGTCAAATGGTTATCCCGAATGAATCTTCGTCCCAGAGATGGAAAACCGCTCATGGGAGGAAACGAGTTCCAGATCGAAACCGACCTGGCAGCGATCGCCGAGGAAATTGCAGGCATCGTTGGGCATGCAACAGAAATATCTAAAGAAGGCAGATATCTGCCATTACCCCCTGAGAGAATATCCCTCGCCAAGCTCCCCTCCACAAATCCTGAACTATTTGGACGCGAAAAAGAACTGAAGCTCCTTGATGACGCCTGGGTGAATCCGAAAACGAACATCGTATGTTTCGTAGCGTGGGGCGGCGTGGGAAAGACCGCCCTTGTCAACTCATGGCTTGGCAGGATGAGGGCAGAGAATTTCCGCGGCGCAGAGCGCGTGTTCGGCTGGTCTTTTTATAGCCAGGGTGCATCGGAAGGAAAACAGGCATCAGCTGACGTGTTCATCGCATCTGCCCTGAGATGGTTCGGCGACCCTGAGCCTGAAAAAGGAACCCCCTGGGAAAAGGGTGAGCGGCTGGCAGAGTATGTGAAGAAGCAGAAGACTTTGCTCATCCTGGATGGGATTGAGCCGCTGCAGGCGCCTTCACATGAGCCAGGCAAGATCAAAGATCCGGCTCTTTCGACCCTCGTGCGCGAGCTTGCTCACGATAATCCCGGCCTGTGTATCATAACCACACGTATGGATGTGGATGACATCAAGGATTTCATTGGGAATGCAGTGGAAAACCAGCACCTTGAACATCTCTCTGATGAAGCGGGAATGGAGCTTCTCAAACATCTGGATGTGAAGGGAACTGATGATGAGATAAAGCAGGCAGTCCGTGACTTTGGGGGTCATGCTCTTGCGCTCACCCTGCTTGGCACCTACCTTTCAAAGGTCTATAAAGGCGATGTTCGAAAGCGCGACAGGATCGCGAAACTGACAAAAGAGGAAAAGTATGGGGGTCGTGCAATTCAGGTGATGGAGTCGTATGAGGTATGGTTTAAAGGTAAGCCAGAACTTGACATCCTGCGTTTGATGGGGCTTTTTGACAGTCCTGCTGAAGGAGGAGCCATTGAAGTATTGAGAGCCGACCCACCCATCAAAGGACTGACATCTCAGCTTAAGAAGCTGTCCGATGATGACTGGTGTTTTGCGCTGGATAATCTCAGGAAGGCAGGTCTTCTTGCCAGGGAAGACCCGAATGAGCCGGATACTCTGGACTGCCACCCTCTGATACGCGAGCACTTCGGCGAGAAGCTCAAAAATAGCCCTGAATCATGGAAAGAGGCGCATGGCAGGCTGTACGAGTACTACAAAACTCAGTCAAAGGAGTATCCGGATACCATCGAAGAAATGCTACCACTTTATAAGGCAGTGGCGCACGGATGTAGGGGGGGTAGGAACCAGAAGGCGTTTAAAGAAGTATTCAGGAAGAGAATTCAAAGAAACGAAGCCTTTAGCTGGAGAAAACTTGGCATATTTGGCGCGGACCTGTCTGCATTATCGGGATTATTTGATGAACCATGGAGCTTGCCTGCGGCAGAGCTTAAAGAGGATAGTAAAGCCTTTATTCTGAATGAAGTAGGGTTGGATCTCCGTGCACTGGGCAGATTGAAAGAAGCGACACAACCCATGAAAGCGGGTCTGGATGCCTATATTGCACAAGAGAACTTAAAGTCTGCTGCAAGAACTGCCTCCAACCTCAGTGAACTCTTTCTTACCATGGGCGATCTTGCTCAGGCTCTTGATCACGCAAAGCAGAGCGTTGAATTCGCAGACAAAAGCGGTGATGCCTTTGAGCGAATGGGCACTCGGACGACATTAGCAAATACCCTGCACCAGGCAGGCACCCTGGCAGAAGCAGAGACTCTTTTCCAGGAGGCTGAGAAGATACAAAAGAAAGACCAGCCTGAGTACCCGCTTCTTTACTCGTTGCAGGGGTTTCAGTACTGCGATCTACTGCTTGGCAGGGGTAAATATAAGGAGGTTCTGAGCCGGGCTGAGCAGACGCTGCAATGGGCAAAAACTGGAGGTGGATCGCTTCTATCTGTCGCTCTTGAACATCTCTCACTAGGAAGAGTACATCTCCTTCAAGCCTTGCACGAGGGCACAGGCGATCTCTCAAAGGCATCAGAGCACTTGAATCAGGCTGTGAACTGGTTGCATAGGGCAGGGACGCAACACCATATCCCCCGCGGTCTTCTGGCACGATCAAAGCTTTATATTGCACAGAAAGATTTCAAAAAATCCCGCCACGACCTTGACGAAGCCATGACCATCGCAGAGCGCGGAGAGATGGGCTTGCATAAGGCTGACTGCCGCTTGGGATATACACGGCTATACCTTGCCCTGGGGGAAAAGAAGAAGGCGCGGGAGGAGATGGCGATTGCTAAAGAGATGATCGGGAAAATGGGGTATCACAGGCGGGATGGAGAAGTGAAGGAACTGGATGGACGGCTGAAACTGTAGCAAATTTTATGTGATAGCATAGATGTGATAGCATAGAATAGACGTGCATTAACACTTTTATCAACATCAAAGTTCAGGCGCTGGGATTTGCGACCCCGGCGGAAGCGCCGCCGCTGGCGAAGGTTTACGAAATCTCATCGAATAAATATCAGAAGAAAGTTATAAGTTATTTGGAAACTATGGTTTCTTGAAAATAGGTTGATAGAATTAACATAAAATAGAGGAAGGAAACAGTTTTGGAAAGTGCATTTAAAGCTATTGAAACCACAGGAACGGTAGATAAGAATCATCATCTTTCCTTAGATGAGCCACTACCTTTTGCTGGCCCGGCAAAGGTTCGTGTCATCATACTTATGGCTGAGGAAGAAGACATAAATGAGAAGGAATGGTTGTATGCAGCAGCAAAAGATCCATCGTTTGATTTTTTGAAAGAACCGGAAGAAGACATCTATTCATTGACTGATGGAAAGCCATTCCATGACGAAAGATAAAATAGTTCTTGTCCCTTTTCCATTTGATGATTTATCGGCTGAGAAAGTGCGACCCGCCGTATGCCTGACTGATCCAATTGGACAGCATCGCCATGTTATTCTAGCATTTGTCACAAGTAATACAAATCAGGAATTTCTCGAAACAGATGTTATGCTGGATAGTAATGATAAGAATTTCAATGTAACTGGTTTGCGTGTATCATCAGCACTGCGATTACACCGCCTTATGACAGTTACTACTTCATTGATACGCAGAGAGTTGGGTGAATTAACACCAGAAATGAAAAAACAAGTTGTTGAGAAACTGCGAAAACTATTTGGATTGAATTGAAATCCACCTATTCTGGTATGCTCCCAATATGAAGAAAAAACGTAGCGTGTTATTCCAAAACACTTCGCTGAATACATCAATATCAGAAGCCTCAGTCTGTCATCACAAGTGAACTGCGATCTACGGAAACATCCATTCCCCGCAACGCCGGACAAAGGCTATTTGATGACAAGGGTGCTTCGCTAATATTCAGTAAAAAAGATTCATTTTAATACCCTTCAATCATAAATAACTAATTATGCCTTCACTCATCGACCCGATCTATGGTCATGTGGCAATAACCAAACTTGAGCAGCTCATCATCCATACACCCGAAATGTCGCGTCTTCGCCGCATCCAGCAGCTCGGTCTTGCAGACCTTTCATTTCCAGGTGCGAACCACACGCGTTTTGAACATAGCATCGGCACATTATTCATTGCTGATAAGATCGCCCGCTCGCTGGGGCTGGACGAAGAGGAAATCGTGAAAGTGAGGCTTGCAGCCCTCCTGCATGATGTCGGACATTGCGCTTTTTCGCATGTGGTGGAAAGCATCCTGAAACGTAATCCCCAGTACCAGCCGGTATTAAATGGAAAGAATTTCCTGAACCATGAGATGTTTACAAAACACATTATCGCGAATTCTTTACATACGAAACCTGAAATTAGTGCATATGCAGATGCTTCTTTTTTCCAGGAAATTTCAAGAATGGCAACAGGGGATATTGAGGGTGTTTCAAAACCATATCTTTCCCAGATAATCTCAGACGATATAGACGCTGACAGGATCGATTTCCTGCTGCGTGATTCCTACCATACCGGTGTTTCTTTCGGGCTTGTTGATGTTGACCAGATCATTGGAAGTATGGCGCTACATAATGATAGTATCATTCTTGGGGGAAGCCTCAGTTATGATGAGGATATGGCTCTTACTGCTGCCGAATCCATGCTAATCGCCAGGGCACATCATTATTCTGCAATAATACATAATCCTGGAACCCAGGGGGCCAGAGTTATGCTGCTTCATGCTCTTGAAAAAACGCTTGCAAGATATGAAGAGTCAGGGAATGATATAAAAGCAGCAGTATTGAAATTTTTTACAACATATAATGACAGTGATCTTTTGAATTTCATAGAAGCAAACGGGGATGAAAAATCAAGAAAACTGCTGGCAAATATTAGAAATGCCTCTATATGCAGCGCAGTGGCGCGATTCACCCATAAGAACCTGAACCCCAGGACAAGAATGGCGCTTTCCACCATTGCCAGGAATGGCATTGCGAAGAAAATGTTCGAAGACGGGCTTGCAAAACGTTTCGCTGATAAATATGGGGCTTCTGTTCTTGTTGACCTTGATGTCGCAAGCGGGATACCAAAAAGCACACGTATAAAAATCGGCGAGGAAGAGAGTTTCCTGTATGATGAATCCGCCCTTGCCAATGGTCTTGTGAGGGCTATCTCGCGCCAGATATCGCTATGTGTATTTGGAAGGGCAGGTGATAACACTGCGCTAACTCATGCATCCTCTGATTTCCTGCTGGGCATCGAGAATCTTTCTCCTGACCTTTTACGTTTCATCAGGAATGAAAACTATCTCCCCATAGAAGGGCTTCTTCTTATTTTTTACAGCGCCCACAGGTTGTTCAGCAGTGAGGCTGACGGTAGGATCACCATGCCAAGGCTTCGAAATATTGCAAAGATATATTATCTCGTGAAGGAGCTTGGAAAGGATGAAAAATTAAAAAATTTATTTGATTACAGGTTCCATACCCGTTACGGCTTTTCATATAGCGATAAGCTTTTCGAGGATATCCAGCTCCTTGTAGCGATGGGAATGGTAGATGAAGATCTGCGGTATTTTGAAAAAAAGGGGCGGTGGCAGCAGCGTTATGAATATGTCCTTACAAACGATGGCCTTCTTTATGCAGAATCAATTGCCCCGGCATACCAGAACGAACTTGCCATAATTAAAAATTATCTGGCTGTTAATAAGCATTCTATTCCCAGGGATATGTTGAGTGTGGCTTCAAAACGTTACAACAGGGCAATTAAAGCCCCTGGATAAGCTCCGAAATTTTTGGATGAATTTATATATGATAAAAAGTACTAATAAGACCAGAGGATGATGGAACATGAATGAAACAAACGGCAATAAAAGCGATACCATGGTGATTTTGGCAGTTTTGATCGTGATATTAATTATAGCAGGTATTTTGTACTTATTTTATAGAGTGCCTAACTAATAAATAATTTAAAAAAAAAGACGGATTATAATATTTTTTAATTTTCCGATACTACCTCGCGGATAACATCTTTCAGGGCATCCCTCAGTTTACTTTCAGGATTTGAAATTTCATCTGCGATTATATCCAGGACAAGGTCAAGCCCGCCCGGGCTCGATGAGATATAATCCCTTATTACAGTATCCATATTTTCGCAGCAGTCAACACATAGGTCCACGCCTTCAATTTCAGCGTCGTTAACCGGTTCAAGAGCAGTATGACATAGGAAACATTCACTCATAACATCACCACCGCCGTAATGACTCTAACATCATATCAATGTTATGCATGAGTAATCCTTAAAGTTCAGGAGGTTATTATGGCGCACATGGCAAAAGTAGAAGTCGTGATGGATGAAAAGGCGCTCCTCGCCAGGCATATGCTTAACCTCAAACTTGTAAAATTATCATGGGCTTTATTTTTTATTCTTATCGGAGGAAGCTGGATACTTGAAAGCCTTAAGGAGATAGATTATACCCAAAAATGGGGAGTTATTTATGCAGGAAGTGGCGTAATCCTGCTTCTGCTGAACCTGCTGCGGATTGCCTGGAATATCAATATCAGTAAGTTTACTATATGGCTTGGCACTCTTGGATTGCTGTTCGGGTTAGCAACATTTTATGAATTCAAATTTTCAATATGGGCAGCAGCGATACTGGTAATCGGCCTCATAATGCTTCTGGAAGTGTTCAGGAAGTAGATGCTTATAGGTTTTCTTCCTCTTCTTACGATACCTTAAAATCCTATAAAAAACATTAGTATCTTTCATGGCACAAAAGAAAGAAGGAAGCGGCTTGATGTCTTCAGCCGGTTTAATGAGATACTACGATTCTGAAGAGACGGCTGTATTGATCGAGCCAAAAACAGTTGTTATTGTAGCAATAGTGAGTGGACTTGCAGTTCTTGTATTAAATGCATCATATGGAATCTGGCCGTAATATCTATTCTCAATCATAATATTTTTTAACCATCACTTCCAATCAGGAGAGCATGAAGCTTTTCGGCGTTCTTGGCGATCCTGTATCACACAGTCTTTCACCTGTAATGCATAATGCAGCGTTTAAAGCACTCGGTATGGACTGCGAATATCATGCGTTCAGGGTAAGCAAGGATTCTCTCCACGATGCGATCCATGGGGCATATGCGCTCGGTTTCGGAGGCTTAAATCTTACAATTCCCCTGAAGGAGAAGGCTCTTGAAATAGTCAGGCCTACAGACCTGGCAAAACAAATTGGCGCTGTAAATACCGTTGATTTTAAAAAAGGGATTATTGGTTATAACACTGACGGACTCGGGGCCAAAATGGCGCTTACCGAAAGCGGTGTGGATATCAAAGGAAAAAATGTCCTGCTTCTGGGCGCCGGGGGCGCTGCAAGAGCGATCGCATTCACACTTGCGATAGAGGGAGCCAATGTGACCATCGCCAACAGGACACGAGAAAGAGCAATATCTCTTGCGAAAGAGGTGGGGCATATCGGGAAAATAAATGCGGCAAGTCTGGATGATCTTAAAAATCTTGTCAAAAATAGTGATATCCTTATAAATTCAACTGCCATTGGCATGTATCCGAAAGTAAGTGAAACCCTTATGACCTCGGATATGATGCACAGTGACCTTGTTGTATTTGATATTGTTTATAATCCCCTCAATACCCGATTGCTCCGGGAGGCAAAAACAGCCGGAGCAATAACAATAGATGGCGTGAAGATGCTTGTGTACCAGGGAGCAGAGGCGTTTAAGATCTGGACTGGAACGACACCACCGATTGACATAATGGAAAAGGCTGTCAGGGAGAAACTTGCATGAAAATACTGATAATCGGGGGGACCGGAGAAACAGGCCAGTGGTTTGCGAAGTTTTATAAAAAACATGGGTTTGATGTTGCCATATGGGGTATCAATAAGAAAAAAGAGGTTGCACAGGATCTGGGTGTGGTGTTTGCGGATGACCTTGACAGTGAAATAAAGACAAGTGATATCGTTATGATATCTGTTCCGATAAATATTACTGAAAAAACGATCTTAAATATTGCTCCCAAAATGTCTTCAGGAAGTCTTCTCATGGATATTACGTCCATTAAAACAGGCCCGATGGAAGCGATGATTAAATATGCACCTCGAAATGTTGAGATACTGGGATCGCATCCGATGTTTGGCCCCTCAATTCCGGATATAAGGGGACAGATTGTGATATTTACACCTGTCAATGGAAGGAGTTCAAAATGGTTGCCTGTAATAAAAAGCCTGTATGAGGATAATGGCGCACATATAGAGATACTGGATGCCCTGGAGCATGACAGGATGATGGCAGTTGTCCAGGGACTCACGCACTTTGCATATATTACCACAGGAACGGTTTTCAGGGAGCTTGAATTCGATGTTGCAAAATCGCGCAGGTTCATGAGCCCCATGTATGATATCATGCTTGACCTCGTGGGGCGTATTCTTGCCCAGAACCCATACCTGTATGCCATGATACAGATGAATCCGGAAGTGGCAAAAGTGCATAAGGCTTATATCGACCAGTGTAACTTGATAGCAGAAACGGTACAAAGAAAAAATATTGAAGGCTTTGTTAGCCTTATGAAAAAAGCATCTGCACATTTCAGGGATACGGAATCAGCGCTGCGGCGCTCGGATAAGCTCATTGGCACTAAAATTGCCGAGCATGAGGAACTCGTGCGTTCAACAGGCAGCGAGCGTGCAATCAAGCATATCTATTCAGGTGTTATTCATATCGGGATTGTAAAAAAAGTAACGCCCAGAACCGTTATCCTGGAACGGGGCGGTAAAAAGATCGAATTCCTTATCGAGAACATGAGGCTTTTAAATGAAAACGAATTATATGCATGGAAATCAGCAAATTTAAAAAATGTGACACGAGATCTATCAGTTTATATTCCGGCTGCCTCCGACGCAGAGATAATAAAAAGCATTATAGCAGGCAGGGAAGGTATTGTATCCGCCCAAATTATCGATGTTTATAACAAACAAAATAAACAGAGCGTTACATACAGGCTCACAATATTTGGGGATCGTGATGCAGCTATTGTGCAAGGTAATGTCGAGAAACTTCTCAAGGGTATAGGCTGTACCATCAGGTAAGATTTAATATTAATGAAGTAACGCAACGAGAAAGAAGGTGATTTATTATTGTAGAAAAGACAACAGTCAGGCCAAATCTCAAGGATTTAAAAATAGGGGATGTCCTGCATGTGGGGACAGAAGAGAAAGGGGAGATATTTAAAGTCACAAAGCTGGGTGAAAATACTTTCATTTACGACCAGGGTGGCGACCTCAAAGAATACGGGAGGGCCGTAATGGCCAAAAATATCTTCGGTTTTGCGGAGAAATACAAAGCGGTCTACTGGATAACGAGAGAGGATGAGTGATGAAAGATGATCTCTAATTAATCTCCTCCAATTTCTCCTCTTTCCAGGTCTCATTTATATAAATAAAGACTTTTCTTGTACTCCAGGAGGAGGTTCCGTAATATCGGGCTGGTATTGATATCTTTTTTCTTACTGTTGCTCCCGAAGCAACATCCCCAATCTGAAGACCTCTCGTTGAATATTGTTCTCCACTTGATTGATAAAACTCAAATCGGAATTTTATATTTGAAAGGTTCTTTCCCTGATTTTCAAATTCCATTATTCCTAAATCCTCTCCTCCATCGGTCCCATAATAATCAATTTTCCAGCTATATTGAATTTCTGGTGCTTCCGTAGAACGAACTATCTGTTCAAGATTCTGGTTATCCCTTTCAAATGTTACTTTATTTTTAGCAATTAAAACCAGTATATCAGATGTCCAGTATTGCCCTAAAATATCTCTATTCTCAGTTATATAATTCGCAAGCCTTTCTCCTTCATCTATGGCTTCATTGTTCCTGCGTTTCCATTCGATATACATTTCTTTTGTGGCTGCTGTCCCCATTGCATCAGTACGATTTTGGATTTCAGTCACAAGGTCTAACTTCCATTTGTACTCATCATAAAGGCGGTCTGCATTATCGAACATTCCCTGGTTCTTATTGGCCCCTGAGGCATTGATTTCCGAAATATTGCTTTCCGATAATTCCACATTGTTTTCAGGAGAAGGTTCAATACATCCTGATAAACCGCTAATTAATATCAAAAGCAAAAGGAAAATTAATTTTCGGAGAAATAAATTTACCGTTTGTTCCTGCATAGTAATCATAAACAGCCATGCATTATAATAAAAGTTGCTGAAATTACTATTTCATACAAGTTTTATTAGGAAAAAAGATTCTTATATAGCGGGGAATGGATTCGAACCATTGATCTACGGGTTATGAGCCCGTCGGGATATCCTGACTACCCTACCCCGCTCTGGAGTAAAAATAGTATCCCCTTATAGTTGATGATGAATGATAAAGTCTTCGGTATATGAAAAAAATAAAAAGAAGATGGGGATTTACTTTTCCATCTTATCTTTCATATCTTCGGCCGGCATATGTAAAACATGACATCTATAGCACTGGATCCCCAATTCTTGCTGAATTGCCCGGGCAGCTTTCAGATCCCCATCATTTATGTCTTTTCCCATTTGATCTATTCTTGTGAATACATCATCACTGACATAGTAATATCTTGGGGTATCGTGGCAATTGGAACAAGCATCTTTCAAATCTTTATATGATGCATTAAACTGGTTGAAGCTGTTATTCGTCTCGTTCTGTTGACCTTCCGCAGCATTTGTTCCTATGCCTCCGAAGCTTACAGCTAATGAGATCATAGCATCTTTCCATGTCATTCCATTTACTTCTACAGCGTCAAAACTTTTCCAATAATATTTTGCCCAAACTTGAGCCCTTCGTTCCCCCATGCATTTTTCGCATGTGGCAGCAATAGGTCCGATATCTTTGAATGCCTCGGGAGTATTATTGTTCTTTAGATCTTCTCCGAGTTTATCTACCGCAGCGATATCGAAATATCCTTTCCATTCCGGAACTTTCTGTGAGACGTTCTGATATTCACTGGCGAATGCTTCATAGGAAACAATGGCATTAGCCATATCATTTTCCTGCATATTTGCCAGTGTTGCGTCAAATGCTCCGGCCAGTATGAACATTTCGCCTACCCATTCACTTGAAGGAACCTCAGGGACCGAATTAGCGTAGAATTGATCTAAAGACTCCGGAAGAGATTTTTTCATAAACAATTTATACAATTTTTCAAATGCTCCAATGTTCTGGATCTCTTCCAGTCTTATATCATCAATGTAGTATGTATCTCCTTCTTTCGCAAACGGTGCAAGCCAGAACATTAACCGTCCATCATCCACAGGACCTTTGAAACCAGTCGTATCAAATTCAGTCGTAAAAGTCTGCCAGTCCCCTGTAAGGTCAAAATGTTGTTTTAAGCCATAGTTGGTATATGGCGAACTGTGCTTGATCAAATTCACATCCAGGTCATGCCCGGACGTTGAATATGCTGAAAAACTCAACTGATAGCGCGTATCTGCCTCCAGTGATATCCCTTTCTGATACAGCTGGATATTCGTACCAGTGCCAGTCAAAGAGACCTTAGCCGCTTTTGTCCCCTCGGTACCTGGAGAAACTACAGTGAAAGTTCCTGTGCCGTTCGTGTAGAATGTCCATGATTCAATTCCTGATTCAAACCCGGGGTTGCTAATTGTCCCGGATGTCGATAGCTGTGTAGACAACGCCTGCTGACTGAACAGAAGCAAAGAGAATATAACCAGGAAAGTTATTAGCCCCACGCTTCTTATTTTATTACTCGTATCTTTCATTTTCTTTTCCTCCCTTTAAGTTTGGTGTATCCAGGTATAGCCCTGGCTGCCCTGTATAACGCCCCACCTTGGCGCCTGATGCATTGACCACACTACCCCTGCGGCAAACCCCCATGCATCTCGGATTTTTTAAAGTATGGTTTTATCTTCTGAAAATATTATAATTAAAATATAATACTTTTACCCACGGATTACCATCAAAATATAAGAGCACTATATAGATATATCTATCTAATATATAATTATTAATAAATTATAATTATCATGTTTTAATTTTTCCGTATTAGATTTAAATCCTGGGTAGCTAATTTCTAAAAACTATTGTACATAAATTATTTATAAAAGAGAGTATAACAGGTAATCATGGGCTGGTATGGTTTAGATGCATTTAATTCGGCGATAAAACGGACAAAGAAAGCTCTCACCGAGCCGTTCGATTTCTGGAAATGGATAAGGCTCGGTATCATTATATTCTTTATCGGTGGAGGTATGGGAATACCGAACTACAACTTCCCGGCAAGCTGGCAGAATGATGACCAAAAGATGGAAGCACCTTCAACCCAGGAGATCATCGATAAAATAACACAGTTCTGGTATCAGTACCAGACATATATTCTGATCGGTCTTGCTTTTGTCATTTTCATAATACTGCTATTCACCCTATTATCGAGCATCATGGAATTCGTATTTGTAGAATCCCTGGTTACGAATAAAGTTGCCATCAGGACATACTTCCGGAAATACTTGCGCCAGGGGTTCAATCTGTTCATAATAAAGATAATTCTGGGGGTAGTTTTCCTATCATTATTTATCCTGGCAATGTTACCAGTGTTCCGGCAGCTCCTATCAGGCAATATTACTCCCGGATTGATTCTGGGCAGCATTTTGTGGTTTGTTAGTGTAGTGCTTGTATTCGCAGTTCTCAGCGGGGTCATAAATTCGTTCATAAGTCTTGCAATACCTGTAGTGATATATCAGAGGGTGGGCATAGTAATGGCCATAAAAAAGGTCACAGGAAGATTCAAAGAAGACTGGAGACAGATCGTGATCTACTGGGTGGCCAGGTTTTTCGCCTGGATAGCAGGGACAATTGTAGTAGGTATAGTGGCGCTGATACTTTTCATAATAATATTTTTTATCCTTTTCATACCAGCTTTGATATTGTATTTTATACTATCAGCTCCGGGACAGGGCTCAGAAAGTTTCTTATTATGGGCAGTGATGATACCCTACGGGCTGGTCGCAGCAGTGGTATTGATATTATTCCTGTTGATAGTATCCGTACCTTTGCCCGTTTTCATGAAATATCATCTGCTGGCGTTCATGCAGATGTGGTATCCTGATGTGAAGATTCCTCTCTTTGAACCAGATGGTGCAGGCGCGCAGTCCCCGACTTAGTATCTGCCATTCTATTGTCAGGAATACTTATAATACCCGGGATTAGTGACACCTGCGCTACCCGATCACCATCAGCACATCCCCTGCGCTTACAGTGCTGCCTTCCTTGACAAAGATATCCTTTACAGCGCCAGCATGAGACGCATGAATATTATTTTCCATCTTCATAGCTTCAAGGATCATCACCACATCACCCTTTGAGACCTTATCACCTTTCTTGACCTTTACTTTAAGAACCATGCCCTGCATGCTTGCGGTTATGGCTCCATCAGCCACTTTCGGGCGCTCTGTTTCTGCAGGGCGGACAGACATTCCTCCGCCTGTCGAAATGATCTTGACATTGAACAGGTCGCCATCAACTTCAACCTTGAACTCCGTTGGCAGCGATGCAGTTGCTTTTCCATTATTCGGCTTTGGAGTTTCAAGCGTTTCCTCTTTTGTTTCGCCTCGCAGGAATTTAGGAGCTATTGCAGGATAAAGGGCGTATGTAAGGATATCTTCCGGTTTCTTGACGATCCCAAGATCCTGTGCTTCTTTTGTTAATTTATCAAGTTCAGGCGCCAACAGGTCAGCAGGACGGCATGTTATGGGTTTTTCATCACCAAGTACCTTTATCATGATCTCTTTACTGATCGGGGCAGGCGTACACCCATAAAGACCTTTAACATAATCCTTTACTTCTTTAGGAACGACTTTGTAACGCTCACCCATCAATACGTTTAGCACCGCCTGCGTGCCAACTATCTGGCTCGTCGGGGTGACAAGAGGCGGATAACCCAGTTCTTCGCGCACACGTGGCATCTCGGCAAGGACAGCCTCATATTTATCCAGGGCATTCTGTTCTTTCAATTGCGATACGAGATTGGAGAGCATACCGCCCGGAATCTGGTATTTTAAGACATTCGTGTCAATTCTCTCTGAAATAGGGTCAAGGATACCCCTGTATTTTTCTTTAATGTCCTCGAAATATTTTTTTATCTCGGTAAGAAGGATAAGATCAAGACCGGTATCAAAAGGCGTTCCGCGAAGCGCTGCAACCGTAGTTTCCGTTGGGGGCTGCGATGTGCCCCAGGCGAATGGTGAAAAAGCGGTATCGAGTATATCAACCCCTGCCTGGCAGGCAAAAAGATAGCTCATCGGGGCCATGCCGCTTGTGCAGTGGCTGTGCAGGTCAATCGGGATGCTAATTTCTTCTTTAAGCGCGCTGACAAGGTTAAATGCATTTTGCGGTGATATAAGGCCAGCCATGTCTTTTATGCAGAGCGAGTCGCATCCCATTTCTTCAAGTTCCTTTGCCATCTTAACATAAAGGGGGATCGGGTGAACAGGGCTGATGGTATAACAAACAGTCCCCTGGACATGCGCCCCAACGCGCTTTGCGGTCTTGATGGAGACTTCCATGTTCCTTATATCGTTCACCGCATCGAATATCCTGAAAATATCAATGCCCGTAGCAGCCGCATGTTCCACGAATTTCACAACAATATCATCCGAATAATGCCTGTAGCCCACAAGGTTCTGGCCGCGAAGGAGCATCTGGAGAGGTGTTTTCGTGATGGCCTTCTTAAGCGTCCGGAGTCTGTCCCACGGGTCTTCATTAAGATACCGGATCGAAGAGTCAAATGTCGCGCCTCCCCATACTTCAAGTGAAAAGAACCCGACTTCATCCATCTTCCCGGCGATCGGGAGCATATCCCTTGTCCGCATGCGTGTCGCTATGAGTGATTGGTGGGCATCTCTCAGGGTCGTATCTGTAATTTTTACTTTGGCCATGGTTTATGGGGCTTAATTGGCTGGAGGGTTATTTAATTTATTGTTATCCGGGTTTTATTCACATAGATTTGATCTCAGGATGCATTTCAGAAAGGCTTTTTAATATCACAAATCAATGGATTAACAGATGCGTCCAAAACATATACGGTCATCAGGCACCGACCCTAAAAACCCGGGGATAATACTAATCGAGCCGGTTCATTTCTCATATATTGCATTGAGGTTAATGCAGGGTGTATTGACACCAAATGATCTTTTCGAAATGTTAGAGAATATGGGACAACCGGTCCGGAAAGATGAACTTGCAAAAGTTAGCATAAACTATGACTTCGAAAAAAAAACATACTCCATCTCCCTCTTCTACAAAAAGAAAATCAAAACCCTGAAGTCTAAATCCTGATGGCCACGCCCTTTTTCTTCAAGTATTCCTTTGCCTCGTCTATCGTGTACTCACCGAAATGAAAAATACTCGCGGCAAGAGCAGCATCAGCTTTCCCTTTCGTGAATGCATCATACATATGCTCAATATTGCCAGCTCCGCCTGATGCTATAATCGGGATATCAAGTGTCTCTGAAAGCATCCTTGTGATCGGGAGGTCATATCCATCCTTTGTCCCATCCTTATCCATGCTGGTGAGTAGTATTTCTCCTGAGCCGAATTTTTCAACCTTCTTTGCCCACTGGACAGTATCAAGACCTGTTGGCGTCCTTCCTCCATAGATCACGACCTCATACCATGCTTTTGTGCCATTTTCAAGCTCTATTATGGTCTTGTCTTTGTTGTCGCTGGTGTTGGTGTTGCGCCTGCAATCGATAGCTGTAACGATACACTGTGCTCCAAATATTTCCGATGCCTCCCTTACGAAATCAGGGTTCTTGACTGCAGCTGTATTTATAGATACCTTATCTGCCCCGGCCCTCAGGATATTGCGTATGGCATCGGTGCTGCTTATGCCGCCCCCTACCGTAAGAGGGATAAAAACCTCATCAGCTGTTCTTTCGATCACATCAATCATGGTCCCCCTGCGCTCACAGGATGCGGTTATATCAAGGAAAACAAGCTCATCAGCTCCCTGTTCATTATATTTTTTCGCCAGTTGCACAGGGTCGCCAGCTTCTTTCAAGTTGACAAATTCAATACCTTTTACAACGCAACCTCCTGCTTTATCAAGAGTCACATCAAGGCAAGGGATTATTCGTTTTGTGAGCATTGGTCTTTCCTAGTTGCTTAAGAATGAAATAGTTTTTTGTTTGTACATGATGATCAGGATTCCCCTCTAACTTTATTATGGATAATGCAAATATAATTCAGCTGTGATTATCAAATGAACGTTGACCGGTCCAAGTTTACGATTGTCCTGGTAACAATTGTCATTATGGCTGGCGGATGCCTGGATACACCTGTAAACGTCAGGGTAGTAAATAATTCCGAAGTACTTGCAATAGAGGGTGGGGAAAGTTTCAAGGAAGTAGTAAATAATGATTGGGAAATCCTGGTCGAAGAATTCCCTCAAATTAATGGCATTGATTATTATAAAAATACCGGATACGGGATAACTAAGGTTACTTTTGAATATTTACCCGCGTCAGGCTCAGGAACATTATTGCATAGAAAAACAAATGATGATTGGACAAACAAAAGCAGAGCCGACTATTACGTCAGTGGAATAAGACTTCTCCTAAAAAAGAGCTCCGGTGGTGTATATGATACAGGAATGATACCTTTCAAAAAAGATGGGATATTTGTAAAGAGCATAACTGTACCTAAAGAGAAATTTGTAAGCTTCAAAGTGGAAGAGGTAATAATTTCACCCAGGAATTAGCGAGGCTTAGATAAGCTTCTGTTTTGATTATATATTTATTATGTTCGAATTATATGATTGATAGAAACAAGTTGTTTTGGCATAGTTTATAATTAATAGCATTAATGGAATTGCATAGTTATCAGTAATGAAGGCAGACCTCATGCGCAAGATAGGATAAGATTTGTGTTGCGAAAGAAGATATAGCTGGTATAATTCATCCAAAATGTACGCCTGAATTTCATCATTTCAGTAGTAGTTTTGGCTATCCATTGTCTTTCAGGCGCATGATAACGAACGTGGATGTAGTGACCAATCCTCACTGGAAAGTGTGGAACATCCAGACTGGGCGCATGAGGGTTTATATTGTCACTTGCTATTTTCGTATACATTAACAAGAACGGGCATGAAGGCAGTCATATGGCATTATGCAGGCAACAATCTAGAGGATTGGTAGCTTTCTAATATGTGTCACACTTCTTTTTTCTTGGGAAGATTCCGATGGAGTTGGTATTTGAATAGATTTGTGATTTAGATTGAAATCCGCAATTATAATTTCGTTTTTGCCCTTTTTGGCTTCACACAATTTGAATGATATATCCCCTTCATCTTTACAACCTTCACTTACCAATCTATTAAAGTGACTTTTATTCATCTGTGCAAAAATTGAACTCCCTCCATGAATTCCAGTATTTGCTATCAATATATAGGAAGGCGTTTTTGTAACTTGGTTGTTGGCTTCAATATGAAATCTATCATTTGCATCATTGAAGGCTGGACAAAATATAAAATCAACATCACTTTCCCTGAAATAATGAGCAAATCTTTCAAAGTCCCTGCATATAAGTACTACAAATTTTCCAAACTGGGTTTCATATTTGTAGATTCTATCTCCTAAAATCATTCCATTCTCCCACATTTCCGGATCTTCTTGGGCTGATGGTGTAATCTTTGACTGAGAGGGTATTTCTGTATTGGATTTAGCAATAATAGGGCAAATGTTTTTATTATCTTTATAAAAACTTCCACCTACGATAATCATATTTGAATAATTTTTTTCCATATCAAGTATCCATTCTTCGATTAAACAAAGTTCAGGAAGACAAACAATATTTGCCCTCTCTCTTTCAGCTATATTAAGTCCTGAAAAAATCTTTGCTTTTACTTCGTCCTTATTTTCAATAACAAATGGATATGAATTTGTTAATTTATAGCAGAATTGAATAACAGCTACTCGGACTGTCTCCTTTTTGGAACCACAAAAATGAACCGTCTGTATGCGTGGAATATTAAGATTTTGTGAAATATATTCAAAGACTTCAGAAAAAATCATTATTTTTTCTTTAATTTCCTTACCTTCAAGAGATTTGAGTTTTTCACAAGCAGATTTTTTTAGGGTATCATGCTTGATGTATTCGCACCATTCCTTTGCTGTGTTAATTATCCTTCCAAGTCCAATCTCCAAATCAAGCGGATTTTGTAAAGATAAATCTTGAGTCTGCATACAGGTTTTTTGCCCAAATTCTTTTAAAGGAGTGTCTTTTGTTCGCTCATATATTTCCTTAGCCCTCCCCCGAATCTCTGTGATTATTTCCTTTATCATTTCATCAATAATCGGCAGCCCTTTCCTGACTAACCTTGCTGCTCCAGGCGTTTTCTCCTCTACCGCATCAAGTAATTCAACTGCGTGCTCGCAATACAGCATGTATGCATTGAGATTGCTTTTCTTGAGGTCGAAATCTGTATCCTCCACTTTCTGCGCTTCCTTTAGTGCATTTCCTAGATTTTTAATAGCTTCTAGGAGTTTTTCTCTACTCTCCGAACCTTCTACAGCGCTTTTTGCTTCTGCAATATACCGCTGTATATCAATTTCATCTTTCCTGAAAGCTATCATGTAAAAAGATCGGTAAAAAGGGAGACAAAACTTTGCTGGTCTATAACTTATTATTTCATGTGATGATTTTTCAAAATATCGAATAGCTTCTTCCAATTCATTCTTGAATTCCTTTTCTTCTTCTGCGCTTGTTGCCTTTAATATAGAGATTTTCCCAAGGGAATGATAGGAGGCAGCTCTAACTACACCAGTTCTATCCAGAGTAAGGTGAAGTAGGTCAGACCACGCCTGAGTTCTATTAGGTAAATTCGAAAACGCTACGCCAATTGCTTTCGCTGTGTGCCACCGCACAATACGAGCACCATCCCTCGTGAATCTATGCAGGTCCGACTGAGCCTGATCTTTATCAGGTATGTTGGGAAATGCCACACCGATTGCATTTACTGCGCTCCCCCGCACTTCGCTATATTCTGATAGCGTGAGCCTAACCAAATCAGACCAAGCCTGATCTTTATCAGGTAAATACATAAAAGTTGCGCCAATTACTTCAGCTGCACACCACTGTATAATATAATCTTTGTCTTGAGAAAGACGATGTAAATCCTCCCATGCTTGATTTTTGTCAGGAAGAAGGGTAAAATTATTATATAGGCCTTTCAATGCCTCGCTCCGCTCATGAACATACTTGCTCCGCCCCATCTTGTGAATTTTATTCTGATTTACCAATTTTAGACACCGTATATTAGGATACAGCTATATGTTAAAATTCTTTCTATTGCATCTCTAATGAAAAATATTAGAAAATATGCAATTATACGTGCCCAGTTTGTAGCTTTCTCCACCCCAATTTTAATGCTATAATTGGTTATGCAGGTTCAATGTAATCTAAGTAGTTAGCCAACGCCTATCGCCTTCTGTCACTATATCCCGTAAAAAGAACGAGGCTAATTCATATCGCTTTTTGCGAATGTGCATTCTAGCCAGATATATACTTTCCACAACCTTCCAGCCGCTCTTAACATATTCATGGTAGCAGCTTGGAACCAATAAATGGTCATCAAAAAACTCTTTGAGATGGGGGAATTCTTTCCTCAATATTCTGCTTGTCCTTTCGATCAGGCTTTGAGCGAGATTCAGA
The DNA here is from genome assembly GCA_012026795.1 of Candidatus Methanoperedens sp. Taxonomy (NCBI): domain Archaea; kingdom Methanobacteriati; phylum Methanobacteriota; class Methanomicrobia; order Methanosarcinales; family Candidatus Methanoperedentaceae; genus Candidatus Methanoperedens; species Candidatus Methanoperedens sp. The sequence goes on along the minus strand of VEPM01000013.1, from coordinate 7,707 downwards.
GAGTCTTCGGACAATATTTGAAAAAAATTTTGCCATTTTCACCGCTATTGTTTCTATTTCTTGACCGTCGTTTCCCCAAGCACTCTCTTCATCAAAGGCGCATCCCCGAATACATCCTCACGCTTGCCCTTCTTGTTAAAATAAATAGCTACAAGCATAATTGTTAGTCCGATTGTTTCAAAACCCGGATTTGCTGCTGTGAAAATCATTCCGATCCATGCAAGCCCCCCTGTTATCATCCCGCGAAGCGCCCCTTTCCTGTACGATTCAAGCTTTGTGCGCCGATATATCCTGATATCACGCAGCGTAAGAAAAATTATGGAAATAAATCCGAATGCTGCGATATATACTGAAATCGATGTCATATCATGCTGGCCACTTTTTCAGGTTTTATTCTTTTTAAATATTCTTTTATCATTGAAGGAAAGGATTTTGCCTCAACGAAACGAAGCCCGAGCTGTTCAGCCCATTTTTGTATACCCATGTCACTTGCCACTACAGCCGCGTCAAGCTCTTTGGCAAGAAGCAGAACATCAATATCAGGGGCGCTGTCAAGAATTCCGTAACGTAGTGCATTCCGGTATTTGTCCCTGAAGGAATTTATTATGCCGCCAATCACATTTCGCTCTATGTCAGGCTCTATTTCGTGTTTTGTTTTTGCTTTGGTGGTTCTAAAAAGGCATTCTGTTGCAGATTCCCAGATAGCATCCTCTGCTACGTTCATTCCCTTATTGATGCGCCCGCGCATGAAATCCACATAATCATAGAATATCTTGGAGGGAATTTTAACTTCATACCTGTCAGGGGTTTTTTTAACCAGCCATGTATCGATCCTGGCAAGGGTATCCTCACCGCACCCGTTATTTTTCGCAAATTCTCTCATTTCCGTATATACGGAAGGATAGGGGATATAGCAGCTAATGCCAAGATGGAGGCGCGCCTCCGCAATGATGGCAAGAATCCCTCCCATTGCGGTATCTAAATTCCCACCTTCAATCTCGCGTGTCTGTGTATCTGTCAGGGCGCTTGTATCAAGAACGAATCTTTGTCTGATCATATTTTATTAATATAGTATCCTGATTTGTTGTTTTAATAATATCATTCTCACGTAAATATAAAAAGCTTTAGCTTGTTCACTATTTATGGGAGAATGATGAATCTGATTAACGCTATGATTATACTTATTAGAATCATTATTATAATAATTATTTATATTAAGACAGTGATAAATTATATATAATACAAGACACACTTCACTTATTGAGGATATTATGAAGATTAGTGAATTAATACAGGAATTTGTTCCATGTGAGATCTGCGGGAATAATGATACGAAAAATTTCTATTTCCATGTTTTAGTGGATAAGGGTTCCCAGCCATACGTAAAATGTTGTGAATGCGAAGAGGAATACTATTCTGAAAGTGCAAGAACCGTACTTACACAGGTAGAAGAATCAAGGAAGGGAAGAATAGTGTTCAAAAAAACGCCAGAAACGGATTTTAGTAACCAGGAATCATTACATCCGCTTGTAAAAATCCTGGCACAGATGTAATCAGACTCTGGTATTCCGGAGTTGATTTCCCGGAAGGATTAACAATAGCTTTATATTAATTACAAATAATTTAATCCTACCATGAGGGAATCAAAAGTATCGAGAAGAACAAATGAGACAGATATGGAACTGAAGATCAACCTGGATGGATCGGGAAATACCGACATCAATACAGGTATTGCATTCTTTGACCACATGCTTAATTCCTTTGCAAAACACGGCTCTTTTGATCTCATAGTAAAAGCACGCGGCGACCTTACAGTCGATGACCATCACACTGTTGAAGATGTGGGCATTACACTTGGAATGGCCATTGCAAAAGCCCTTGGAGATAAAAAGGGTATCGAGAGATTCGCAGATGTGTGCGTTCCCATGGATGAGGCTCTTGCAACAGCAGCAATCGATATCAGCGGGCGGAGCTGTCTTGTATTTAATGGGAAATTCACAGATGCGAAAATCGGAGGATTTAGCTCCCAGAATACGCGCCATTTTTTCGAATCATTGACAAATAATGCCGGGATCAATGCACACCTTGATGTTAAAGGAGAGAATGACCATCATAAAACCGAAGCGCTCTTTAAAGCATTTGGAATTGCTTTAAAAAAAGCCGTAAAAATAACAGGGTCAGGCATCCCAAGCACGAAAGGTGTATTATAGGTATACTATAAAATATTATTCAGAAGGCTTCCTGCAATAAAAGCGAGTAAGGCAAAAAACATGGCGATTTTAAAATATTTTGAAGAAACGGCAGGATTTTTTTTCAGTATCATGAAAATGGCATAAAGAAAGATCAGATCGGCGATCCCCACGACAAACAGATAGTATTCATTGAATAATTTCATCAAATAGGGCAAAGGACTGAGTATGATAGCAAGGAGCCCGAATGCGCACGCGATATATGCTGCCGGTCTTTCACCGATTACTATGGGAAGCGTTGATGCGCCATCTTTCCTGTCCCCTTCCATATCCTCGATGGTCTTTACTATCTCGCGTGCAAATGTGGCAAGCATAGACAGGAAAAAAAGTATCAAAGTCACCTGGATCCCTTTTCCGCCATAAGCTGCGCCCCCGAACAGGAATGTTGAGCCTGTCAGATAACTGACACTCAGATTCCCCACAAAAACTTTTCTTTTAAGGTAAGATGCGTAGAAATACAGAAGAAATGAGTTGAATGCTGCAATGATAAAAGGAATATGGTCGGAACCGATAAAATATGAAATTATGATACCTGCGGCAAATAATACAATCGAAAACCGTAAAGCTGAATTTTTAGTAATTCTTCCTGAAGGGATAGGGCGGTCAGGGCGGTTAATAGCATCGATACCGGCATCGAAATAATCATTAACGGCATTCCCGGCGCCCGTTATTAAGAAAACCGTGATGAAAATAAGCCCTATCCATAAAAGTTCTCCTGAAGCCGAGCTGTAAGCGATGACTGCACCAATAACCGCTGCAAGTCCTGCCATTGCGCAGTTCCTGTATCGCATTAGCTCAAGATAGACCATAAACCATTAATCACCGCGCCCCACTTCCAGCATCCTGTCGAGTGACTTTTTTGCTTTTATCCTGATATCTTCAGGAACTTTTATTATATGTTGATTATTTTCAAGAGCCCTGATAATACTTCCAAGAGTATTCATTTTCATGTTGGGGCAGACGGCTAAATTAGTAGCAGGTATAAAGATCTTATCGGGATTTTCCTTTCGCAGCCTGTGCAAAAGTCCGAGTTCCGTGCCTATGATGAATTCCCTGGAACCGGATTGTTTTGCATATTTTAGCATTCCTGCGGTACTGAGTACCTGGTCTGCAAGTGATACCACATCAGGCCTGCATTCGGGATGAACGAGAATTTGCGCACCGGGATGCTCCTCTTTTTCAAGAAGAATATCACCCGGCAGTATCAGGTGATGGGTGGGACAATAGCCATTCCACGGGATTATTTTTTTAGTGGTATAGGCCGAAACAAAAAGGGCAAGATTCCTGTCAGGGACAAAGATTATTTCATTCTCCGGGAGTGCATTCACCACTTTAACCGCGTTTGCTGATGTGCAGCAGATATCACTTTCTGCTTTAACAGAAGCCGGAGTATTAACATAACAGACAACGGCAGCATCAGGATATTTCTTTTTTTCAAGCTTTAAGGACTCTGGTGAAATCATAGCCGCCATGGGGCACTGGGCACTTGTTTCAGGCATAAGGACAGTCTTTTCGGGATTCAGTATGGCAGCACTTTCGGCCATGAAATCAACACCGCAAAAGACGATTATTTCTGCGCCGCTATCAACTGCTTTCTGGCTCAGGCCGAATGAATCCCCCACAAAATCCGCGATATCCTGCACTTCGCCTCGCTGGTAATTATGGGCAAGGATTATTGCATTTCTCTCTTTTTTTAACTGCTTTATACGTTTGACTTCATCCATATTTCAGGGTCAAACATTATCCTATTGCTTAAATTGTTTTCTGACACACAAATTACATATATGATTGATACTAATAAAAACTAAGGAGGAAATGAAAAATATGCAAATAGACCCAGTTTGTGGTATGCAGGTGGATGAAAATACGGCAAAGTTCAAATCAGAATATAAAGGAAAAACCTATTATTTCTGTGCTCCCGGATGCAAGAAAACATTTGATTCCGAGCCTGAAAAATACATCAAAGGCGGACCTGTCGGCATGGGTGAGAAAAGTGAGAAAAAACCCTGGTGGAAATTCTGGTAAATCAGAGTTAAGTCTCAATATAGGAAAACCCTATATTCCATAAAACGTCGTCGGGAAATATGGGGATAGAAACTTAATCATTAACTTATCAATACCAAAGAGCAGCATCACTCCAATAACTATCAGCACAAGGCCGGACAGTTTCTTAAGAAGCTCTCCGTTCCTTGAAAACCATTTATACCTGTTCGTGAGCTTTTTTCCATAATAGGCAATAGAAAGCATGGGGAGGCTCATGCCCACGGAATAAACGAATAGCATCGATGCGCCGTAAGTCGTATTTCCTACTGATGCCACAAGAGCAAGCACAGCCCCGAGTATCGGGCCAACGCATGGGATCCAGAGGACACCAAGTGACATGCCAAGGAAAAATCCCCCGACCAGGCTTCCTTCCGGCATTCTGGAAGAGAAACTCTTGAATAACCCGATCCCTCTTAAACCCTGTGTGATTGAGCCGGATATCTTCATGAACTCCATATTTACATCTTCATCAAAAAGCACAAAACCCATAGTTATTATGAACAGTATGGCAATGTTGCGTAAATAATCAGTATATGCTCCAAACGTGGCGCCAAATGCTGAAACCAGGACACCCATGGTAGTAAAGCTGATTGTCAGTCCCGAAACGATGGCAAGAGGTCGCAGCCTGTGTCCTCCTGAGCCTGAAAAAATCACAGGAACAAGCGGGAGGCAACAGGGTTTCATGATCGTAACCACTCCTGCTAAAAATACGATAAATATTGAGAGTTCTGATGGTTGCATTTTTTAACCTGCCTTTATTGACTGGTAATGTTGCATAGATAAATATACTATACTTTACATCTGTTGTAAAGCATAGTATATATTTGTTTTTATTGGTTGTTATTCAAATGTTACAGGTTAAAAATAAAAATCATTCAATAGATGTCAAATAAAACTAAAATAAAAAAATTAATGGAATCACTCGTTTTATTCAATCCATGAATCCATTTCCGGATCTATCGTCCAGTCGATAGCTTTGAAAAATGCCTCGATATAATCTGCTTTCTTCAATCCGTAATCAGTCATATAGGCATGTTCAAAGACATCCATTACTATGAGCGGCTTTGCCCCGCTGAGGTGCCCTCCATCATGTTCGTTTATCCATGTATTGAATAACCGTCCTTCTGTCCCATCATAATACAGGATCACCCATCCTATTCCCCGCATGGCGCCGGTTGCCTTGAAATCCTTCTCCCAGGCCTCGTATGAACCGAAATCCGCTACAATTTTCTTATATAAATTTGTATTTTTTTCGATTGCTTTCCCGCCTTTAATCATGTTACCGAAATAATATTCATGCAGCCTCATTCCGTTAAATTCCCAGCCGAACCTGCGCTTTAACTCGGCGTATTCCGGAGTCGTTGTCTTTCCTTCCTTAGCCATTGCACTTAATGCATCTGCAACTTTGTTTGTATTTGTCACATAACCCTGGTACAATGTAAAATGGTTTTTCAACAACTGGTCGCTGAAACCTTTCGTACCTAACAGGCTCTCAAAATTTTTAGCTTCGTATGCCATATTTTAAACACCCCTGTAATTAATCATATACCCGAAACTTCTTATACTTTATTATCTGTCTGCTTCTTCGTAGAGTCACTGAATTAAATATCTGTTCCAGTTGCTTCTTTTTCCTGTCCCTTCCGCTCTTCCCATATCTTTTCAAGTTGTTCCCTTGTCCGGGCGAAAATTGTTTTAATATTTTCGGTGCTGCATAACTCAACTTCTTTTCCGCAATCAGGATAATTTTTCTCACATTTTTCAGCAAGTTTATAGCAATTTTCTTCAAGAGAAGGAAGATTTAGTTCTATCGCTGCTTTAATATCAGAAGTGGTATTTTCCCTTGCGCTTCTAAGGATTGCAGGAATAAGCTGGGTCTTAATAACCTTGAGCCGTGTACATGGATCAATTGTAACCATTTAAACCTCATCAACCATTTACAAATGATCCTTACAGTATAATTATTTTACCCAGGCCTCATAAGGATGGTATAAAAGAAAGAAACGTTAGCCTTTGCGGTGAATAAAATTTGCAGGATTTATGAATATTATCAAAAAAGACGTCATCATAATAGGAGCAGGCGCATCAGGCATGATGTGCGCCGTCGAATCAGGGAAAAGAGGCCGCACAGTTCTTGTTCTGGATCATGCTGATAAAATCGGGAAAAAAATTAGAATATCAGGCGGCGGGAAGTGCAACTTTACAAATATCAATATCCACCCTGCAAATTTTATATCAAACAATCCGCACTTTTGCAAATCTGCGCTTTCCCGTTTTGGCCCCCGTGATTTCATTGCCCTTCTTGAAAAACATGGCATAAAATATGAAGAAAGGGAAGCTGGCCAGTTGTTCTGCGCCAAAAGCGCTGAGGAAATAATAAGAATGCTGGAGAAAGAAAGTAATGATGTCTCAGTAAAAATTATATTAAATTGCCGTATAATGGAAGTGAATAAAGAAGATTCGTTTATAGTATCCACTGATAATGGGATTTTTCAATCAGGGTCGCTTGTTATTGCAACAGGCGCATTATCCTGTCCGCAGATAGGTGCTTCCGGGATGGGGCATGATATTGCAAAGCAGTTCGGCCTGAAAGTCACTGAACTAAAACCCGCGCTTGTTCCATTTATTTTTTCACGGAAAGACAGGACTATATTTAGCGAATTAAGCGGTATCTCAATTGACGGCGCTATCAAATGCAACAAAATAGAATTCCGGGGAAGTATCCTTTTTACTCACAGGGGACTTAGCGGTCCTGCAATACTCCAGGTATCCTCATACTGGAAGGAAGGTGATAAAATTGTTATTGACCTGCTGCCCGGGATCGATATATTCGGGATTTTCATGGAAAGACAGCTTAATAAAAGCAAAATCGATATGCATAACTTGCTTTCAGAATATCTGCCTTCGCGCCTTTCAAGGATATGGTGCGCCTCAAATATCCGGTCAAAACCTGTAAATCAATATAATGAAAAGGAACTAAAAAATATCGCTCACCATATCCATAACTGGGAGATCAAACCGGATACTACCGAAGATTTCAAAACTGCCGAGGCTACACTTGGCGGAATTGATACTGATGAACTCTCATCTAAAACAATGGAATCAAAAAAAGTCAAAGGTCTCTATTTTACAGGTGAAGTTATCGATGTGACAGGGCAGCTTGGCGGATACAATTTACACTGGGCGTGGGCTTCCGGGTTTGTGGCTGGCCAGTATGCCTGATGTCTGAGAGCTTGTCTGAAAATTTGATCTACATTTGGTTTTCACACCGATTCGATGCACATAATTGGTTATGAGTGAGTATTCGGATGCATTTTTGGACGCCGAATAAGAAAGAGCGATTACTCGCTCTCCCTCTTCTAAGAACCGTACGTGCGACTTTCACCGCATACGGCTCAAGCCTTTCATAACCCTTTCT